>DAIPXU010000041.1:0-9955 GCA_036783055.1 Burkholderiaceae bacterium
GACTTTTCGCGCTTTGGCCCACGAGAGCAAAGAGACCGCTGCCCATGGGCGAGTTCTTCGAGACAACAACTTCGGCGAGCAGCACGAGGACGCGAGCCGCCGAGACTTCACGATCAATGCGCTTTATTACGACCCGCTCTCCGATACCGTGCTCGACTATCACCATGGGGTCAAAGACATCCAGGCCCGATGCCTGCGCATGATCGGCCATCCCGAGCAGCGCTACCGTGAGGATCCTGTTCGCATGCTGCGGGTCCTTCGCTTTCAGGCCAAGCTTGGCTTTCATGTCGACGACCAGACGCTGGCACCCATACGCAGCCTGGCCGCGCTCTTGGAGAACGTTCCCGAGGCACGGCTTTTTGATGAGATTGTCAAGATGCTCTGCTCCGGTGCGGCCCTGCGTGCACTCGAGGGCCTTACAGCATACGGGTTGCACCGGCATTGCCTGCCCATGCTCGAGATGGTTCTTGACCCTTCGAGTAAGGGCCCAGATGGTGAGGCGGCCCTCGATTTCGTAAGGCTTTCCTTGGCCAAGACCGATGAGCGAGTCGGACAGGGCAAGCCCATCTCGATCGGTTTTCTCTTCGCATCGCTTCTATGGCCTGCCATTCGCTTCGAATGGCGACGCTTGGAGTCCGGCGGCGTCAAGCCCGTGCCTGCGTTGCACGAGGCCATCGAAGAGGTGGTCGAAGTTCAGAATGCGGGCTATAGCGTGCAGAAGCGAATTCTCTCGGATGCTCGGGAGCTCTGGCTGATGCAGCCACGCTTTGAGAAGCGTGGCGGTGGGGCCGCATTCCGGCTGCTTGAGAATCCACGCTTCCGGGCGGGATTTGATTTCCTGCTTCTAAGAGTGGAGGCAGGCGAACTCGATTCCGATCTGGGTCAGTGGTGGATCGCCTTTGAGTCCACCGATTCTCACGATGAGAGACTCGCACTCATTGCCGATCTTGGCCGCGCCGCCAATGGCAGTTCCGGCCCGAGGCGTCGTCGCAGGCATTCGCGAAGAACCGAGGCTGCATCGGCGCCATGAGTGCCTTGGTGACCATTGCCCTGGGGGCCAACCTACCCCGCGGAACAGACTCGCCGCGAGACACACTCGCTCTGGCGATGGCAGAGATGTCCTCTCCAGAGTCGCCCCTCATTGGTCCTCGCTTCTCCCGCATCTACCGCAGTACGCCGGTGCGTGCCGAGGGGCCCAGCTTTGCCAATGCCGTGGCCGTTGGTCGCTGTAATCTCGCTCCCTTGGCGCTGTTGACATGGCTCCACAACATCGAAGTTGCGTTCGATCGCATACGCACCAAATCCTCAGGCCCGCTTGTCCCCTCCGCGGCCCGCACACTCGACCTGGATCTGGTTGATGTCGAAGGCATCGCCATGAACACGATGCACTTGACCCTTCCACACCCCAGGGCCGGCCAGCGCGCCTTTGTGATGGTTCCTTGGGCAGAGATCGACCCCGACCGCTTGGTCACGCTCTTGCCCGGTGTGCAACAGAGCGTTTCGGCCTGGGCCGCTGCCTGCCCAGTGGATCCCGCCTTGTCACCTTGGGAGATTGCGGTTGCCTAGCGGCCCTTCCGCTCCACCGGCTCGCTCTGCTTCGACCGGGACGATGCTTGGTGGCCCTGCTGGCGAGCGTCCACCATGGGCCGATCGGTTTCGCTCGATCGTTTTTGAGGGCCCCATTGGGGTCGGCAAGAGCTCGCTCGCACGAAAGTTTGCTGAGCGCTTTGGATATGACCTGCTGCTCGAAGCCCCCGAGGACAATCCCTTTCTTGATCGCTTCTATCGAGACAGCGCACGCTATGCACTCTCCACACAGCTGTTTTTTTTGTTTCAGCGTATGGACCAGCTTCGGAACCTCTCTCAGCGAGACTTCTTTGCGGAACACCTGGTTTGCGACTTCATGCTCGCGAAAGACCCCCTCTTCGCAAGACTCACCCTCACCGAAGATGAGTTGGTGCTTTACCAAAAGATTTATGAGTCACTCAAGCCGCAGGCACCCATT
The DNA here is from genome assembly GCA_036783055.1 of Burkholderiaceae bacterium. GTDB lineage: Bacteria > Pseudomonadota > Gammaproteobacteria > Burkholderiales > Burkholderiaceae_A > Hahnella. The sequence goes on from DAIPXU010000041.1 coordinate 2,006, forward strand.
CCGGATTTGGTGGTTCTTTTACAGGCCCCACCCAATCATCTTATGGAGCGAATCCGCGAGCGGGCCATCCCAATGGAACAGGGAATCTCCGCTGACTATCTCGCCGATCTCTCCGACGCCTATACCCAGTTCTTTCATCAGTACGACGAAAGCCCCGTGTTGATTGTCAACACCATGGCGCTTAACCCGATTGGTGACGAGGTTGATTTCGAGATTCTGGTTCAACAGATCTCCAACTTCCGCGGGCGCCGCGCCTACTTCAATCGTCAGTCATGAAGATTGTTCACACCATCGATGACCTGCGCGCTCAACTGCGTGGTCAGCTTCGCACCGCCTTCGTTCCCACCATGGGCAATCTTCATGAGGGGCACATGTCTTTGATGCGACTTGCAGCCAAACACGGTGATCCGGTGGTGGCCTCGGTCTTTGTAAACCGCCTGCAGTTCGGCCCCAATGAGGACTTCGATCGTTATCCAAGAACACTTGCGGACGACGCCAAGAAGCTCGAAGCGGAGGGGGTCTATGTGCTGTTCGCGCCCGATGAGCGAGAGATGTACCCCGTGCCCCAGGAGTTTCGTGTGGCACCTCCCGGAGATCTTGGCGATATTCTAGCGGGCCATTTTCGCCCCGGTTTTTTCGTTGGGGTGAGCAAAGTGGTGCGCAAGCTGTTTCACTGTGTGTCTCCCCAGGTCGCGGTCTTTGGGAAGAAGGATTATCAGCAGCTCATGGTCATTCGGCGAATGGCCCAGCAGTTTTCTCTACCCACAGAGATCATTCCGGCCGAGACCGTTCGTGCCGAGGATGGCCTGGCATTGAGTTCCCGCAATGTTTACCTGAGTGAGGTTGAGAGGGGAGAGGCCCCGAACCTCTATCGATTGCTTCAAGAAACGCAGTCGATTATTCGTGAGACAAATCCATCTGAACCCGAGGAGATCAGAGCACTGGAGGAGGCACAACTGAGGAAGCTGATCGAGCGCGGTTGGAGACCCGACTACCTCAGCATTCGTCTGCGATCAACACTCAAATGCGCAACCACAGAGGACTTGACCAAGGGCGAGGCCCTTGTGGTGCTCGCAGCAGCGCGCCTCGGGGGTACAAGGCTTATCGACAACTTGGAGATCTAGCCCAGGCTTCGTAAGGCCACCGCGGTAAGAAACCCGGCCAGAAAAACAATGGCCATAACCAGCATCAGGGGTGCCTTGGTCCGCGACCTGCGACGATCGTCATGCATAAAAAGCCCTCAAGTCAGTGCCCTGCAAGTTAGAGAACACTCTTTAGAAGTTTCCCCATCTCAGATGGGTTCTTGGTGGTCTTGATGCCGCAAGCTTCCATGATCTCGAGTTTGGCCTGTGCAGTGTCTGCACCGCCAGAGATCAGGGCGCCTGCGTGCCCCATGCGTTTGCCCGGTGGTGCCGTGACGCCCGCAATAAAACCAATGACTGGTTTTTTCATGTTGTCTTTGGCCCACTGGGCAGCATTGACTTCATCCGGCCCACCAATCTCGCCGATCATAATGACCGCATCTGTATCGGGATCGTCATTGAAGAGCCGCAGGACATCGATGTGCTTAAGACCATTGATGGGATCGCCACCAATACCGACCGCCGAAGACTGGCCCAGACCCATCTCGGTCACCTGTCCAACCGCCTCATAGGTCAGTGTGCCCGAGCGCGAGACAATTCCAATGCGCCCTTTGCGGTGGATGTGGCCGGGCATGATGCCGATTTTTATCTCCTCGGGTGTGATGAGTCCGGGGCAGTTCGGACCGAGCAGAAGGGTCTTGGACCCCGCCGCCTTCATCTTGTTGCGAACCACCATCATGTCCCGCACGGGAATGCCCTCGGTGATGCAAATAGCGAGATCGAGCTCGGCCTCAACGGCTTCCCATATGGCATCGGCGGCGCCAGCAGGCGGCACATAGATCACAGAAACACTTGCACCGGTGGCCTTCTTGGCTTCCTTGACCGACGCATAAATAGGAATGCCCTCGAAGTCTTCCCCCGCCTTCTTCGGGTTCACGCCAGCGACAAAACAGTTCTTCCCATTGGCGTAGTCGCGACACATGCGTGTGTGGAACTGGCCCGTCTTCCCAGTGATGCCCTGGGTCATGACTTTGGTGTGTTGATTGATTAGGATTGACATGACGTTTCCTCAGGCCTTCTTGGCGGCAGCGACGACCTTTTCGGCCGCCTGTGCCATGGTGTCAGCGGAGATGATTGGAAGACCGGATTCGGCCAATATCTTTTTGCCGAGGTCTTCGTTGGTGCCTTTCATGCGAACCACCAGAGGCACCTTGAGCCCGACAGCGCGAGAGGCGGAAACCACCCCTTCGGCAATCACATCGCAGCGCATGATGCCACCAAAGATATTCACCAGAATGGCCTTGACATTGGGATTGCCCAGCATGATCTTGAAGGCCTCGGTGACCTTCTCGGTGGTGGCGCCACCACCAACGTAGAGGAAGTTGGCCGGCTCGCCACCGAAGAGTTTGATGGTGTCCATGGTGGCCATTGCCAGTCCTGCCCCGTTGACCAGGCACCCAATGTTGCCATCGAGCTGAATGTAGGCGAGGTCGAATTTGGAGGCCTCGATTTCAGCCGGATCCTCTTCGTCAAGATCGCGGTACTCAGTGATTTCGGGATGCCGATAAAGCGCATTTGAATCGAAATTCCACTTGGCATCGAGTGCAACAACGCGGCCATCACCCGTGAGGATCAATGGGTTGATCTCTGCGAGCGAGGCATCGGGCTCCCAAATCGCTTTGTAGAGCCCCTTCAGCACCGATCGGGCCTGGGCGATGGAATCCGCCGGTATACCAATCTTTGCGGAGAGTGTGTCGGCGTCCGCGTCGGTCAGGCCGACGGCGGGGTCTACAAACACCTTGTGAATCTTCTCGGGGTGCGTGGCTGCGACCTCCTCGATGTCCATGCCGCCCTCGGAGGACCCCATGACACAGACCCTCTGGGTGACACGATCGGTCACCGCGGCAAGGTAGATTTCTTTCTTGATGTCGGCACCCTCTTCGATAAGAAGACGCCGAACTTTTTGACCCTGTGGGCCCGTCTGCGGTGTCTTCAACTGCATTCCAAGAATGGCGCTGGCGTGCGTGCGAACGTCATCAAGTGACTTGGCGACTTTGACGCCGCCACCCTTGCCCCGTCCGCCGGCATGAATCTGGGCCTTGACCACCCAAACCGAGCCGCCCAGCTTTTGTGCTGCAGCGACCGCCTCATCGACTGAAAAACAGGCAATGCCGCGTGGGACCGCGACTTGGAATTGGCGAAGGATGTCCTTGCCCTGGTACTCATGGATTTTCATAACAGAAGCCCCCCAACTGGTCCGGGGATGTTAGCACGCAGGTATTGAGTCAGACGGCTAGGACAGGTCGGGATCCGCAAAGCCACTGGCTTCGAGCCGACGCAGAGTCCCGGGCGGGAAGCCTCTCTGGAGGAGAAAACGCTCCTGCCTTGCCCGCTCTTGAATCGACTCTGGTGGGGCCGCGAAGCGACGGGCCCAGACCAGCAAGGCCTGCTGCAACTCCTTTGACTTAAAGGCCGCGAGTTCGCTCTCGATGATGGAGTCACTGATGCCGGCCTCTCGAAGGCCGAACCTCAGCCGAAGCGCACCGTATCGCTGCCCCTTGGTTCGAACATAGGATTGGGCGAATCGCTCGTCGGAGAGGAAGCCCTTGGCCTCGAGGTCACCGAGAACGAGGTCGACCTCATGCTCGGTGTCTGCATGGGGCAGGAGCTTGTCGCGCAGCATGGCGCGGCTGAGCTCCCGACGGGCCAGGGACGCAACAGCCCTGGCCTTCAAAGACCGAGGTGCTGGACTCAGGAGGCCTCTTTGAGTTCACGCGCAGGTCGCCCTCGACCTCGCTTCTCGGTGGGCTCTGCGTTGGCCTCCTCTGGCTCATCGCGGTTGGAGGCCAACTCCAAGCGCGGACGGACCTCACGCAAAGCCACTCCAAAATGCGCACGAATCTTGTTTTCGATTTCGATGGCCATGGCTGGGTTCTGTTTTAAAAACTCCCGTGCGTTGTCCTTGCCCTGGCCGATGCGGTCGCCGTTGTAGCTGTACCAGGCACCCGACTTCTCAACGATGTTGGCCTCTGCACCGAGATCAACAATCTCACCCTCACGGGAGATGCCCTCGCCGTAGAGGATGTCGAAATCGGCCGCCTTGAATGGCGGGGCGACCTTGTTCTTGACCACCTTGACGCGGGTCTCTGAGCCGACCACTTCATCGGCCTTTTTGAGGGAGCCCACACGCCGAATATCCAGGCGCACCGAGGAGTAAAACTTCAGTGCATTGCCCCCCGTAGTGGTCTCGGGGCTGCCAAACATGACGCCAATCTTCATGCGAATCTGATTGATAAAAATGACCAATGTATTGGTTCGACTGATCGTTCCGGTGAGTTTGCGCAGGGCCTGAGACATGAGTCGGGCCTGAAGACCTGGGAGGGAGTCGCCCATATCGCCCTCAATCTCTGCCCGGGGCGTGAGGGCCGCCACCGAATCCACGACGATGAGGTCGACCGAGCCCGAGCGGACCAAGGCATCGACAATCTCGAGGGCCTGCTCGCCCGTGTCGGGTTGGGAGATCAGGAGGTCGGACAGGGTCACACCGAGCTTCTGCGCATATTGGGTATCGAGTGCATGCTCGGCGTCAACAAATGCACAGACGCCGCTGAGCTTCTGCATCTCTGCAATGACTTGGAGTGTGAGGGTGGTTTTCCCAGAGGACTCTGGCCCGTAGATTTCGACCACACGACCACGGGGCAGCCCGCCCACGCCCAGGGCGACATCGAGACCGAGGGAGCCGGTTGAGACCGTTTGGATGTCGGGTGCAACATCGTTTTCACCCATCTTCATGATGGAACCTTTGCCGAACTGCTTTTCAATTTGAGCAATGGCGGCCGCGAGCGCCTTGGTTTTTTCTGCGCGGGTTTTAACGATTTGATCGTCCATGGTGGCGTTCCTTATTCAGAAGGTGTGACAAGAGTACTGTATAAATAAACAGTATTCAACTGGCCCTCCACCCTAGGGGCAATTCCATGTGTTGGGCATCGATCATTGGGCCGAGGCCCGCCCGGAGGCCTGAACCAACAGGGAAAAAAGACCCGACAGGGCCCAATGGGCGGCCTGGGCCTGGACCTGGGCGCGATCGCCCTCGAATCGCCGGGTCTGGGTCAAGACCGATTGGTCAGGGAGTTTCCAAGCAAACCAGACAGTCCCGACCGGCTTCTCGGGGGTTCCGCCCGAGGGGCCTGCGATACCAGTGATCGAGGCCGATGCCAGCGGACCGGTGGCCCGCGCGCTCAAGCCACTCGCGCCACCGACCATCTCTGCGGCCACGGCACTGCTCACCGCGCCGTGTGCAAGCAAAGATGCCTCGGTGACACCCAACAGGGCCCGCTTCATTGCATTCGAATAAGTCACTACACCGCCCTCGAGCCAGGCACTCGAGCCCGCCACACCCGCGAGCCAGGCGCAGGCCATTCCACCTGTGCATGATTCAGTCAAAAAAATCTTGCAGTCCGCACGTTGCGCCGCCCAGCCAAGCGCGAGACCGAGGCAGAGCCGCATCGAACCTGGCTCGTTCATGACAAAGACCCAAACACAAAGGCCACCAGTCGAAGCAAAACCGCAATCGTCAGCAGGGTGAGTGCGGCCGCCACAAGATCATCGGCCATCACACCCCAACCGCCCTTGAATGCTCTGTCCACCCAGCCAACGGGCGGTGGCTTGACCGCATCAAAAAAGCGAAAGAGCGCAAAGGCGAGGAACTGCAAGGCAAAGGCCGACCAACCATCGGTGTAGTCGGATAGATCCATTTCAAAGGAGCGGGGCAGCACTGCCAAGACCAGCCAGAAGGCGATGACCTCATCCCAGACCATTGCCCCATGGTCGGCCCCGATCAGTTGTCCTGTTCGATGACAGGCCCAAATACCAACCCCGAGGCCCAGGGGTAGCAAGAGCGCCCAGACCCAGGGGCCGGAAAAAAAATCGATCACCCAGAAACTCGCCCAGGCCCAGAGCGTACCGGCCGTGCCTGGTGCGACTGGCGAGAGGCCTGCGCCAAAACCCATGGCAATGGCGTGTGCAGGGTGGCGCAGCAGAATGCTGCTTGGTTCAGAAGTGCTCAAAACCGGGCTTCGGCCATTCGGATGTGGGCAAAGGGCGTGCCTGCGCGTCCTCCCAGATGACCGGCGAGAGTGCAGCCGACGCATCTGCGGACTGTGCCACGCGACCGATGCAATGCAGCGGCAAGGCCAAGCGACTCGCCAGAGCCTCAAGGGCTGAACGATGTTCAGCGGGGGCTGCAAAGAGCAATTCGTATTCATCCCCTCCACTGGCGGCGATTCGGCAAAGCATGCGTGGGGCCTCTCCTGAAGCGAGCCGTCTCGATAGACGGGCGCCAAAGCAGTCGATCAATGCCTCGAGTCGAACTTGTGCAACCAGGTTTCTTGTCGACGCGGCCGAGGATGCGCGCATGAGGTGGGCGAGTTCGGAGACCAGGCCATCAGAGACATCGATGGCGGCATGCGCAAGATCGCGAAGGGCCACCCCGAGGGCAACCCTGGGTTCGGGCCAGCAGAGTTTGGGGTCTGCATGGTCCTCAGTCAGCGCAAGGACTGGATCACCCAACGCTCCAGAGACCCACAAATCATCGCCCTCGCGGGCTCCAGATCGCGCAATGGCCCTCCCGGTGGGAACGGTGCCCAGCGCGGCAACAGAGATGGTCTCGGCGGACCCAAGCGGAACACGCACTGTATCCCCACCCAGCAGCGCACAGTCCCAGCGCTGGGCCAGGCCCAGAAGACCTCGAGAGAACTCTTCCAACCAAGACGTCCGCGACTCGCGAATGGCCAGAGAGAGTGTGAAGCCAAGTGGCTTTGCGCCCATTGCGGCCAGATCGGAGAGATTCACAGCCAGACACTTGTGACCCAACGCGGCGGGGTCCACATCGGGGAAGTAATGGCGAGATTCCACCATGGTGTCCATGGCCATGACCAATTGCTCGCCATCGGGCCGGGGCGCAAGCACAGCACCGTCGTCGCCAATTCCCAAGGCCTTGGGGTGCCTGAGTGCAGTGGCCGCAAACCCCGCGGCCGGCCCTTTGAAACAACGTGCTATGAGCTCAAACTCGCCAAGGGCCGCATTCTCACTGGCCACGGGCCGCCTCTGCCTGGCACTCGTGGGGGCGTAGCTGCGGGGCCAATCGATCGAGCACACCATTGACATATCGGTGCCCCTCATTGCCACCAAGGCTCTTGCTCAACTCCACGGCCTCATTGATCACCACACGATATGGAACGTCTGGAGCGTCTCGAAGTTCGAAAACGCCAAGCATGAGAATTCCCTGTTCAACGGGAGAGACCTGGACCCACGGACGATCCAGTGCCGCCTCAATCTGGGCCTGCAGCGCCGCCTGCGAATCAAGTACACCGCGGAAACAGGTTTGAAAATAGGCCTGATCTGCCGCCTTGAACTCATCGGACTCGGCCAAGTAGAGCTCAATCTGGGTCGGAGACTCTCCTGACAGCGCCCACTGGTAGAGGCCCTGAACAACGAGAAGTCGCGAGAGCCGCCGGGTGCCTCGGGCCGGATGGCCTCGACTGCGACTAGCGCTCGGTCTCATCGACCTGACCCAATTCCTCATCGATGGCCAATAACAGATTGGCCATCTCGATGGCTGCGAGGGCGCAATCTCGGCCCTTCTCCTCGGCCCGGGCAAGGGCTTGCGCATCGGTGTCTACTGTAAGAATGCCATTGGCCACGGGGATATGAAACTCAAGGCCCACGCGAGAAACGCCTGCGGCCGATTCATTCGAGACCACCTCAAAGTGATAGGTCTCTCCTCGGACCACTGCACCAAGTGCAATCAATGCAGCGAACTGCCCCGTCTCTGCGAGTTGAGAGAGGACCAGAGGAATCTCCAGGGCAC
>DAIPXU010000042.1:0-9746 GCA_036783055.1 Burkholderiaceae bacterium
CAAAGCAGATGCCGCCGAGGTGATTGGCTTATTGAGTCTCTGGCTCACTGACTTGGGGCGACTCTTGTCTGGTGCGGAGCCCAGGCATTTCCCACAGGATCGCGCCAGTCTCGTGGGCCAGGCGGGATCGGCATCTGCCGCGGCCCAGCGTCGGATCGCTGTCGCAGAGGGGCTTTTTGAGTTGTCCCAACTGGCCCGACGGGCCTCCCACCCACTGAACCCACGGCTCTTTATGGAGACCGTCTTTGAGGCCTTCCGCGGGGCGATAATGACCAAATGAATAGCGAATTGGAGTTTGCCGACTCCCATTGCCACCTGAACTACGAGGGACTGCGCGAACGTCAGGCCGAGGTCTTGGCGCGTATGCAAGCAGCGGGCGTTCGGCGCGCTTTGAATGTCTGCACCACACTCGAGGAGTCCGATGCGGTTCGCTGGCTTGCCGAGCAGCACGACTTTCTCGTCTGCTCTCTGGGGGTGCATCCGGACTATGAGGATGTGGAGACCGAGGCGACGGTGGGCGAGTTGGTGCGGCGTGGCGCCCATGACAAGGTGGTCGCCATTGGTGAGACCGGTCTTGATTACTTCCGTCTCAAGGGCGATTTGGAGTGGCAAAGAGACCGTTTCCGCACCCACATTCGTGCCGCGCGAGAGCTCGGCAAGCCACTCATCATCCACACGCGAGAGGCCCCCGAGGACACCATTCGCATCCTCAAAGAGGAGCGCGCCCATGAGGTGGGCGGCGTGATGCATTGCTTTACGGAGTCCGTGGATGTGGCCCGCCAGTCCATTGAACTCAACTTTCTCATTTCTCTCTCGGGCATCGTCACGTTCAAGAATGCAACCCAAGTCCATGATGTCGCGCGTGAAATCCCCCTCGAGCACTTGATGATCGAGACCGATTCCCCGTTCCTTGCGCCAACGCCTTACCGGGGCAAAACCAATGAGCCCGCCTGGGTGGTTCATGTCGCCCATCGTATTGCGGAGCTAAAGGGTTGTGGCGTGGACGAGGTGGCTCGCAAGACCACGGCCAACTTTGAGCGGTTTACCGCTGCATCACTCGTATCTTAAGCGTCGCATAATGTTTATTATGTAAACTGACGCGTGATGGTGGGAAGGCAGCTGTCGCTCGCCTCCGCTGCTAGGGAATAAAAAAGGAGCCCCTTGGGGCTCCTCTGTCATGCACCGGGCTCCTGGCCGTCCGGTTAAAGGCGCTCAAAAATCACTGCAATGCCCTGGCCGCCGCCAATGCACATGGTAGCCAAGCCATATTTGCCACCTGAGCGATGCAACTCGTGAATGCACTTGGTGGCAATGACGGCCCCTGTGGCTCCAACCGGATGGCCGAGCGCAATCGCGCCGCCGTTGACGTTGACCTTCTTTGGGTCAAACCCAAGCACCTTGGTCACAGTGAGCGCCTGGGCTGCGAAGGCCTCATTGGACTCGATGCCGTCGATCTGATCGATCTTGAGTCCGGCGCGCTTTAGGGCCACCTGGGTGGCAGGAATGGGCCCCTCGCCCATGACATCGTTGGGCACTCCGGCCACTGCATAGCTCACCACGCGGGCCAGCGGCTTCTGTCCATTTTTGGCGGCCACACTCGCCTCACCCAGCACCAGAAAGGCGGCTGCGTCATTGATGCCCGACGCATTGCCGGCTGTAACAGTGCCATCCTTCTTGAAGGCGGGCTTCATCTTGGCCAAAGCCTCCATGGTGGTGGCCCTTGGATGCTCGTCCGTGTCGAAGACCACGTCGCCCTTCTTGCTCGCGATGGTAATCGGCACGATCTGCGACTTGAAGCGCCCTTCGGCGATGGCCTTGGCTGCCCGGTTCTGCGATTCCAAGGCGAATGCGTCTTGGTCGTCGCGGGTCAGGCCATGCTTGGCCGCGAGGTTCTCGGCTGTAATGCCCATGTGCCCGACACCAAAGGGGTCTGTAAGGGTGGCAACCATCATGTCAACCATCTTGGTGTCACCCATGCGAGCGCCGGATCGCATGGCGGGACTGAGGTAGCCGCCCCGGCTCATTACCTCGACCCCACCGCCAATGCCGTAATCGCTGTCCCCGAGAAGAATGTTCTGACTGCTCGAAACCACGGCCTGAAGCGCCGAGCCGCAGAGGCGGTTGATGGTCAGTGCAACAGAGCTCATCGGAAGTCCGGCCTGTATGGAGACCACGCGGGAGACATACGGCGAGCGAACCTCGGTGGGGATGCAGTTTCCAACCACGGTGTAGTTCACATGGTTCGGGTCCACGCCGGAACGGGCAATGGCCGCTTTCATCACCATGCCACCGAGTTCACAGGGCTCAAGGCTCGAGAGACTTCCACTGAAACCACCAATGGCAGAACGAACGGCACTCAAAACAACGACTTCACGCATAAGGTCTCCTTTGATTTAACTTAATCGGTGAATTCACATAGATGCGGGGGAAACATTCCTTAAGAAGACGGCTTCCAGGTCATAGCTATCGGAGTCGGTGACTTCGATTTCGATGACCGCACCCACCTCGACCTCGATGGCGTGGCGGCTGTTCGGATCCTTGTGCACACGAATGATTCCGTCGATGTCGGGGGCATCGCCCGGCCCACGTGCGATCAGGCAGCCCTCATCGGTGTCGAAACCATCAACAAGCGCCTGAATGCGCCTTCCTCTCCAGCGGGCCAGGCGAGACGCCGAGATTTCCTCTTGGTGGGCCATGAGGCGGGCTTGGCGCTCCTGCCGAACCTCATCGGGAAGTGCACCATCGAGTGAATTGGCTGCTGCACCTTCCACGGGGCTGTAGGCAAAGCAGCCGAGCCGATCGATCTGCGCCTCTGTGAGGAAGTCGAGAAGCGTCTGAAACTGGGCCTCGGTCTCTCCTGGAAACCCGGCAATAAAAGTGCTTCGAATAGTGAGGTCTGGGCACTGACTGCGCCAGGCCTGTATGCGATCCAAGACCTTCTCCGCAGAGGCTGGCCGCTTCATTCGGCGAAGTACCTCGGGGTCGGCGTGTTGAAAGGGGATGTCCAGATAAGGAAGGATCTTCCCCTGCGCCATGAGCGGGATGACCTCATCCACATGCGGATAGGGATAGACATAGTGCAGCCGGACCCAGACATCGAGTTCCCCGAGGCATTCAGCGAGCTCGGTGAGGCGCGTCTTGGTGGGGCGCCCGCTGACAAAGTCGGTTCGATACTTGATGTCCACCCCGTAGGCACTTGTGTCTTGCGAGATCACCAGCAACTCCCGAACGCCAGACTTCACCAATGCCTCGGCCTCGCGCATGACTTCACCAATGGGCCGCGAAACCAGGTCGCCTCGCATGGCAGGAATGATGCAGAAGCTGCATCGGTGGTTACAGCCCTCTGAGATTTTTAGGTAGGCGTAGTGCGGTGGAGTGAGCCGAATACCCTGCTCTGGCACCAGATCGGTAAAGGGGTCGTGTGGCTTGGGAAGATGGGTGTGGATGGCCTGCATCACCTCTGCAGTTGCATGGGGGCCGGTGACAGCAAGCACCTTGGGATGGGTCTCGGTAATGAGGGAGGCTCCCTCTTTGCCTGGCTTGGACCCAAGGCAGCCAGTGACAATCACTCGCCCGTTCTCGGTCAAGGCCTCGCCAATGGCATCGAGGCTCTCCCGCACGGCTTCATCGATGAAGCCGCAGGTGTTGACCACCACCAGGTCGGCTTCCTCGTAGCCGGATGAGATTTCGTATCCTTCTGCGCGCAGTTGAGTCAGGATGCGTTCAGAATCGACCAAGGCCTTGGGACAGCCAAGCGATACGAAACCAACGGTTGGCTGCGACATACTCGCTGCCTACTGGTCTTTTTTATTGGCAGGAGGAAAACCAAAGCCAGACATCATGGCTTTGGCATTGCTCTGCATTTGGTCTTCCATCTGCATGAAGACCTTCTTGCTCTGGTCGATGTAGTTACTCATGAGGGTCTGCATGACTGGGGTCTGGCCCGCCATGAATTGGGTCCAGGCCTCTTGCCCCGCGGCTCCCTTGCCCGATACAAAGGCCTGCGACTGCTCCTGCATTTTGTTTTGGATATCTGTGAACGCCTGGATGTTCTTCTCAAGGTACGTTCCCATCATTCCTTGCATGGCATTGCCATAGAAACGAATGACGTTCGCAAGCACTTGAGTGGAGAAGATGGGCACACCGGCAGATTCCTCCTCCAGAATGATTTGCAGGAGGATGTTTCTCGTGAGGTCCTCACTGGTCTTGGCGTCGACCACCGAGAACTCCTCTTGCGACAAGACCAACTCCTTGACATCCGCGAGCGTGATGTAGGTGCTCGTCTTGGTGTCATAGAGACGACGATTTGGATACTTCTTGATTAGCCTAAGTTGGTCTTGTTTTCCCATGTCCGCTCACAAAAATGCATTAACTCATGTGCAGGCCACCGTTGAGCGAGAAGTCCGCACCCGTTGCAAAACCACTTAAGTCCGAGGCCAGCCAAGCCACAATCGAGCCTATCTCCGCCGGCTCGCCAAGTCGTTTGACCGGAATCGTGCCAACAATCTTCTCGAGCACCTCGGGCTTGATGGCACGAACCATATCCGTTCCGATGTACCCCGGAGAAATGGTATTGACGGTTACACCTTTCGCAGCCAGTTCTTGAGCCAAGGCCATGGTGAAACCATGAATACCCGCTTTTGCGGTGGAGTAGTTGGTCTGCCCGAACTGCCCTTTTTGCCCATTGACCGATGAGATATTAATAATTCGGCCCCAGCCTTTGGCGACCATTCCTTCAACCACCTGTTTGGTGACGTTAAAGAGGCTGTTGAGATTGGTGTCTATCACCGCATCCCATTGATCGCGAGTCATCTTCAGGAAGAGACCGTCTTTGGTGATGCCCGCGTTGTTCACAAGAATGTCTGGATTTCCATGCTCGGCCTTCACGCGGTCGAAGGCCTCAACGGTGGACTGCCAGTCGGCCACGTTTCCTACCGAGGCGTAAAACGTAAATCCCTCGGCCTTCTGTTCGGCAAGCCACTTGGCGTGATCGCGGCTTGGGCCGCAACCCGCCACCACTTTGAAACCTGCTTTATGAAGCTCTTGGCAGATGGAGGTGCCGATCCCCCCCATGCCTCCCGTGACATAAGCGACTTTTTGAGTCATGTTGAAGGTCTCCTTGCATGGTTATATTTTTATTTTCCGTGTCGAACTTGCACATAGCGACCGGGTGCGTCTTCGATCACCTTGTACTTCGACGCCTTGCCCAGCTTCTTCGGTGCAACCACCTCTGTACCTTTCATGGGCTTGAGCCAGGCCGCCCAGTCGTTCCACCAACTGCCAGGAACCTCGGTTGACTTCTCGAGCCACTCTTTGGAGGATTTGCCAAGGCTCGGTGCAACCCAGTGCGAACGCTTGTTCTTTGAGGCTGGATTGATACTTCCGGCAATGTGTCCGCTGGCGCCCAACACATAGCGTGTCTTGGACCCAAGCGCAGAGGCGGAGGTCCAGGCCGACTCCCAGGGAACAATGTGGTCCTCGCGCGCCCCAAATGCATAGCCCGGCATCTTGATCTTTCGGATGTCGCTCTTTTCGCCAGCGATTTTGACCCTATTGGGCTTGATGAGACTGTTCTCTAGGTAGGTGTTTCGCAGGTACCAAGTGAAGAACGGACCGGGCATATTGGTACTGTCGGAGTTCCAATACAGAATATCGAAGTGCGGCGGGTTCTCTCCCTTGAGGTAATTCTTCACCACGTAGTTCCAGACCAAGTCATTCGGGCGAAGGAAAGAGAAGGTCGTGGCCAATTCCTGCCCAGGCAGAATTCCACCCCCACCAATCTGTGATTCACGCATGGACACATGCTGCTCGTTGATGAAGATATCGAGCACGCCGGTGTTGGAGAAATCCAGCAAGGTGGTCATCAGGGTGAGCGAATGGACCTTCGATTGCTCTCTGGCAGCCAGAACAGCCAGGGCCGTCACGGTCATCGTGCCGCCGACACAGAACCCCAGAATGTTGAGGTCATCGCTGCCCGCAATGTCGTTGGTGACATCGATCGCTTTGAGGATCCCCTCCTCCACATAGTCATCCCATCGAAGGTATCCGAGGTCGGCCCCTGGGTGGACCCAGCTCACCAGGAACACCTGATGGCCGTGATCAAGAGCGAACTTCTCCAGGGAACTCTCGGGCTGCAGGTCCATGATGTAAAACTTGTTGATGCTCGGAGGGACCATGAGGAGTGGCCGGCTGCCCACCTTCGGGGTGGTGGGGGTGTACTGAATGAGCTGGAAGATCTCATTCTCAAAGACCACTGCGCCGGGTGTAATGGCGAGGTTTCTTCCAAGCTCGAAAACGGACTCGTCGGTTTGAGTGATACGACCCTTGCTGAGGTCGGAGACCAGTTGCTCCAGCCCAACCCGTAGGCTTTCGCCCTTGGAGTCGATGAGCTTTTGTTGGGCATCGGGGTTGGTTGCCAAGAAGTTTGATGGCGAGGCGGCATCGACCCACTGCTGCACCATGAACTTTAGCTTCTGCTGGGACTTCTCATCCATGTCCACCGCGTCGGTCATGGCCATAAGGGTCTCGGCATTGAGCAAATAGAGCGCTGCCATTGTGGAAAAGGGGTTGCTATTGACCCAACAAGGGGAGGAAAACCGACGGTCGGTCGAGGCCAGTTTGCTGGCCTGCTCCGATGAAGTCAGCACGGCCGATAGCTTCTGAAAATACTCCTGCTGAATGGACTGAAGCTTCTCAAGCGATGGGACCATCTGAGGCTGATTCATGGACTGGCGACTCCCCTGTGTGGCGGGCGGTTGCGCAAATGCTGCAACGAAAACCCTTCTCTTCTTTTGTTAAACCCGTTTCCAGCGGCCTCGAACCACGTTGCGACTTGCAGACTTGTCCACCGCTGGATCTGGCCCCATTGTGCGTCGCGACGGAGGGGAAATCAAATCATTTCGCCTTGTCGGAGAGCCAGATAGAGGCCGCCATGCGGCCTGACTGCCCATCCCTTCGATGAGAGAAACAGCCCTCGGCGTCGGAAAAGGTGCAACGTGGGTCGCGTCCAAGCACGACAACGCCGCTCCCTAGACGCGTTGCGGCTTGGTGGAGAGCGTCGAGTGCCAACGCCTGCAGATTTACGTAGACCCGATCGCCTCGGCCCGGTGTGGCTCTGGCGGGCAACCCGGCCGATACCATGGCCTCGACCACCTCCGGGCCCACCTCAAAATGATCGGGACCAATGCAGGGACCCAACCAAGCAAGCCACCGATTCCCGACTGAACCACTTGGGCACTCCCTGGTCATTGCCTCCAGCAGCGCGCCCAAGACCCCTTCGGCAAGTCCCCGCCACCCCGCGTGGGCGGCACCGACGATTTTTCCGGATGAGTGGGCAATCAGCACGGGCAAGCAGTCTGCGAACATAATGGTGCAGGCCCGTCCTGGCCGGGTGGTGAAGCATGCATCTGCAGTGACTCGCTTGAGGTCCTCGGCGGAAGGAACTGCTACGCCGACCTGAGTCGGCGCCTGGTCTGTGAGATGGTCAAGATTGAGCACATTTTTCTTATGCACTTGATTCAGCCACAAGGGAGTGGATCCAATGGCAGCCGCATAGAGCAATCGATGCCGCGAAACCCGATCAAAGACATCTCCAACATGGGTCCCCAGGTTGAAGCCATTCGCAAAGGCTGGTTTGGCGGAATTCATGGTCTCGGGTGAGGCATCGACCCGTGTCCCCAAGGGGAACCGTCTTGAGATGGCCGCACGCACTGGTTCAGGCCAGCCCGAAATGCCGTCCACCACTGAGTCGAGCGCAGGCATGTCCGCCACCGCTGCCTTATTCATTCCAACGAACCCGCTCGAGCAAGTCGGCATAGTCCTTCGGCGGTGGCGCATGAAACACAATCGCCTCGCCGGATTGAGGGTGAACGAGTCCCAACCCGGTCGCGTGAAGTGCCTGGCGCTGGAACCCAACTGCCGGCCCCTTGATGGGGGCCTTCTTGGTGTAGAGAGGATCGCCCACAATTGGGCAGCCAACAAACTCAAGGTGCACTCTAATCTGATGGGGTCGGCCCGTTTCCAACCGACACTCGCACTCGGCCACCTCTCGATCGCTGAGAATGCCAAACCGGATGGCATCAATGTGCGTGATCGCGGCTTTTCCCTGCCCCGTTGGCAGCCGCGCCATTTTTTGCCGATCGCGTGGATCACGACCGATCCACTCTGAGATCGTTTGGGCCTTGTTGGGCCTACCCCATGCCAGGGTTCTGTAGATTCGGCTCACGCCCCGTGCGGCGATCTGACGCACCAACTCGGTCTGCGAAGGCAGTGTCTTGGCCACGACCATGAGGCCCGAAGTGTCTTTGTCGAGACGGTGGACAATGCCCGCTCGGGGAAGGCGTGCGGACTCAGGATGGTGGTGCAGCAGGCCGTTGAGTAGTGTGCCTCCGGGGTGGCCCGCGGCCGGATGAACAACGAGGCCCGCTGGTTTGTTAATCACCAGCATGTGCGCATCCTCAAACAACACATCCAGGGCAATGTCCTCGGGCATCCACTCTTCGGAGACCGGTGGCTCAATGGGTTGAACCATCACTTGATCCCCGCACGTGACGGCACGCGAGGCTCTCCCGCAGACAGCCTCATTGACGAAGACCGCATCCGCCTCTATCCAAGCCTGTAGCCTCGCCCTGGAGTGAGTTGGGATCATTAGGCTCAAAAACCGATCAAGCCGCAGGCCATCATGTGCCGGTGACACTGAGAACCGCTGGGCCTCGCTATAATCGAATGATTCCTCGTCAGACTCGACGGGACTCACCATGAGGGCGTCTTCTTGCGCAAGCACTCGTCTTTCTCTTTTGGGCATTTGGATTTCGGCCGTTTTCTGAGGTCGATTGTCTCCCGTTTGTTGCCTGTCCTGTTAATCGGGGCACTCGCTGGCTGTGCCGGCATGGCCGAGCGCGATCAGACGGCGGGCTGGACGGCCGATCGCCTCTACTCGGAAGCCAAGGAGGAGATGGATGCAGGCAATTGGGCTGCTGCCATTGGCCTGCTTCAGAAGCTTGAATCCCGCTATCCCTTCGGACGCTACGCGCAGCAGGCCCAGATTGATACCGCCTACGCCCACTGGAAAGACAATGAATTGGGGCTCGCTCTGGCCGCGGTCGATCGCTTTCTGCGTCTCTACCCAAACCACGAGTCAGTTGACTATGTGCTCTACCTCAAGGGTCTCATCAACTTCAACGATCGGGCCTCTCTGTTTACGTCCATCACCGGCGAGGACATGGCCGAGCGCGATCCGAAGGCAGCCAAAGAGGCCTTCGATGCATTCAAGGAACTTGTCACCCGCTTCCCCAACAGCAAGTACGCCGAAGATGCAGCAGCGCGAACACGCTTTCTCGTCAATATGCTGGCCCAGAACGATGTCCACGTCGCGCGCTACTACCTTCGCCGAGGCGCCTTCTTGGCTGGGGTCAACCGAGCGCAGTCGGTGGTGAAGCAGTATCAGGACGCCCCGGTTGTCGAGGAGGCGCTGGCTCAGATGGTCTTTGGTTACAACGCCCTTGGACTCGAACAACTTCGCGACGATGCGCGTCGCGTCCTAGAAAAGAACTATCCATCGAGTCCCTATCTTCGCAAAGCCTACGACCCCAAGGTCCGGTCAACCGAGTCCTCCGCTAGTAGCCCCTCCGCTGGGTCGGGCACTTGGTCAAGACTCAAGTTTTGGGAAAAATCCTCCAGCGTCGTAAAGTGATCGCGTTCGCTTGAAGCTCGGCAGGCTCCTGAGCATCTGCCGCCCGTAGCCGGTT
>DAIPXU010000043.1:0-1347 GCA_036783055.1 Burkholderiaceae bacterium
ACGGCCGTCTGGCCTATAATTCAGGGTTCTTTGCCACACTGGCTCTTGACTGTCTTGGTCGCAATCGCTGCGGCCCACGCCAACAAGTGAATCCGGGTGGTTTTTCCCACGAAGAGAAGGAGGTGCGCATATGCGTCACTACGAGGTTGTTTTTGTTGTCCATCCCGATCAGAGCGAGCAGGTGCCCGCCATGATCGAGCGCTACACCGCACTGGTGACTTCCAAAGGTGGCAAGGTCCACCGCCTGGAAGACTGGGGCCGTCGCCAACTGGCCTATCCCATCGAGAAGGTTGCCAAGGCCCACTACGTGCTCATGAACATTGAGTGCGGCCAGGCCGAACTCGATGAACTCGAGCATGCCTTCCGTTTCAACGATGCGGTGCTTCGCCACCTGGTTGTGAAAATGAAGAAAGCCGATACAGGGCCCTCGCCGATGCTGAAGGTCATTCAGCGCGAGGAATCCCGCAAGGCTGCGGCCGAGACACAGCCAGCCTAGCGAACCAAGAGACCACAGGCGGGTTTTGCGAGCGTGAACCAAGTCGCCTTCTCAGGTCGATTGGTGGAGCGCAAGCCCCTGCGAGTGAATCCGAGCGGACATGCAAGCCTTGAATGCATTTTGTGGCACGAGTCCTCTGTTACAGAGGCCGGTCAGTCGCGTCGACTCTCCTACCCAACAGCGGGCATTGCCCTGGGGTCGGTGGCCGAGCGTCTCGCTGCGCTTGCACCCAATGCCTGCATCCGAGTCAGAGGCTTTCTGGCACCTCGCCGGGGGGCATTCCAGACTGTTGAAGATCTCTCGGCCAAGCCCGCTGCACTGAACCTTCACATTACCGATTTCGTTTTGGAGAATTCCCATGATGCAACGCAAGTCATTCGATAAAAACAAGCGCCCCAAGCGCCCCACCCAAACCGCGCTCTTCAAGCGCAAGCGCGTCTGCCGTTTCACGGCCGAGGGCGTTGAGCAGATCGACTACAAAGACATCGACACCCTTCGTGATTTTGTGACCGAGACCGGCAAGATCATTCCTGCTCGAATCACTGGCACCAACGCCCGCTATCAGCGTCAACTCACCACGGCCATCAAGCGCGCCCGGTTTCTGGCCCTGTTGGCATTCACCGACAACCATTAAGAGCGAGACATCCCATGCAAGTCATTCTTTTGGAAAAGATCTCGAACCTGGGTCAACTCGGCGAGGTGGTGCGGGTCAAAGACGGCTACGCCCGTAATTTCCTGATTCCCCAGGGCATGGCCCGTCGGGCCACACAAACCGCCATCGCGGAGTTCGAGGCCCGGCGTGCCGAACTCGAGCGCCAGGCCGCTGAGCGACTCGCAACGGCCCAGGCCGT
>DAIPXU010000043.1:1357-9563 GCA_036783055.1 Burkholderiaceae bacterium
GGCGCCCGGCCACCGGCAGGAGGCCGCGCGCGTGGGCGGCCGCCACGGCCCAGGCCGTGGCCAGCAAACTCGAGGGCAAGCAGGTGGAGATGCGTCAGAAGGCCGGCGTCGATGGCCGACTCTTCGGTTCGGTCACCAACTTCGACATCGCCAATGCCTTGACCGGCATGGGCCATGCCATCGCGAAGGCCCATGTGCGCATGCCCGACGGCCCGCTCAAGACCATCGGTGAGTTTCCCATTCAGGTGGCCCCGCACTCCGATGCAGTCGCCACCATTGTGGTTCGGGTCCTGCCCGACAACACACAGTAAGGCAACGCAACGCTTAATCGGTCCTGCCCATGGCCGATGATTCCACTGCCTCGCTTCGGCTCCCACCGCATTCGGTGGAGGCCGAGGCCGCGGTATTGGGTGGGCTCCTCCTCGACAACTCCGCATTCGATCGGGTCGGTGATTTTCTCCGAGCCGATGACTTTTATCGCGCAGACCATCGCCAGATCTTCGAGGCCATCGCTCGCCTTGTTCAGTCGGCGAGGCCGGCCGATGTGGTCACCGTATTCGAGGCCCTTCAATCACTGGGGCAGGCCGAGGACGCCGGTGGCCTGAGCTACATCAACTCCCTGGCCATCGAGACCCCATCGGCCTCAAATATTCGTCGTTATGCAGAGATCGTTCGGGACCGAGCGATTCTTCGCAAGCTCATCTCGGTGAGCGACAACATTGCCACCACGGCCCTGAACCCGGCCGGCAAGGAGACGCGGCAGATTCTCGATGAGGCCGAGACCCAGATTTTTCGGATTGGCGAAGAGGGCGCGCGTGGTCGGCAGCAGGCAGCAGACTTTGACCAGTTGCTCAACAACGTGGTCTTGCGAATCGATGAACTCGCCAACAATCCGAACCCATCCGATGTCACCGGCGTGCCCTCGGGCTTTGTCGACTTGGATCAGAAGACCGCCGGCATGCATGGGGGTGATCTCATCATCGTGGCGGGTCGCCCGAGCATGGGAAAGACCTCCTTTGCGCTCAATGTGGCCGAGCATGTGGCCATCGATCAGGGGCTGCCCATTGCGGTCTTTAGTATGGAGATGGGGGCCGAGCAACTGGTGTTGCGCATGCTCTGCTCGGTCGGCCGCATCGATGCGCAGCGCCTGCGCACCGGACGCCTCCATGAGGACGACTGGGACCGGCTCACCCATGCCACCAAGCGACTCAAGGGCGTGCAGGCCTATATCGATGAGACCCCCGCCTTGAATCCCCTGGAGCTTCGCAGCCGAGCCCGCCGCATGTCGCGCATTGCGGGGGGGCTGCAGCTCATTGTGGTGGACTACATTCAGCTCATGAGCGCAAGTTCCTCTGGAGAGAACCGCACCACGGAGATCTCCGAGATCACGCGCTCACTCAAGAGCCTGGCCAAGGAACTCAACTGCCCGGTCATTGCGCTGTCTCAGCTCAACCGAACCGTCGAGCAACGCACCGACAAGCGGCCGGTGATGAGCGACCTGCGCGAGAGCGGCGCCATTGAGCAGGATGCCGACCTGATTCTCTTTATTTACCGCGACGAGGTCTATCGCCCAGACACCCCGGACAAGGGCGTGGCTGAGATCATCATCGGCAAGCAGAGAAATGGCCCGATCGGCACCGTGCGCCTGACTTTCCAGGGGCAGTTCACCAAGTTCGAGAAGCATGCGCCTGCTCCGCCCTCTGGCTATGGCAGCGGCTATTGAGCCAACTCAAGCCCTCCGAGGCAGCCACTACGAATTCAATCCCGACCCCATTGCTTCTCTTCCTGCTCCCATGAAAAATCTTCCCACCGTTCCTGCCGTAACACTGCCCATTCTGAATTCCTCCCAGCGTTTTCCCGTGCGCCGGGTCTACTGCGTGGGTCGCAATTACGCCGACCACGCCAAAGAAATGGGCGACACCGGCCGCGAGCCACCCATCATTTTCATCAAGCCGCCCGACACGCGTTTGGAGTGCCCGCCCAATGCCAGTGTGGAATGGCCTTATCCAACACTCACCGATGACCTGCACTACGAGGTGGAACTGGTGGTCGCCCTGCATGCGGGTGGCAGCAATCTATCGGCCCAAGAGGCCCGCACCGCCATATGGGGCTACGGCTTGGGCTTGGACATGACCCGACGCGATCGCCAGGCCGAGATGAAGAAGCAATCCAAACCTTGGGAAATCGGAAAGTCCTTTGACCATGCGTCGCCCATCGGCCCACTGCTTCCAGCCGATGCCCTGGGTGGGTTGGTCACGAGCGGCGAGATCTCACTGTCTGTCAATGGGGAGCAGCGCCAGCGCGGTGACTTCGCGCAAATGATCTGGAACATTGAAGAGATGATCTGCAAGATTTCAGAGGCCTGGACCCTGGCTCCTGGAGACATCATCTTCACGGGCACACCCGCTGGTGTGGGCCCCGTGGTGCGTGGCGATGAGATTCGTGCAAAGGCCGCGGGCCTGCCCGATTTGGTTTTGCGCCTAGGTTAGTTTGCCGCCCAGGGCGATGGGCGCGGCCCGACCGCACCACTCGCTCCACGAACCCGGGTAGAGGGCGCTGCCTGCAAGGCCTGCTGCCTCCATGGCCAGCAGGTTGTGGCAGGCCGAGATGCCCGACCCACAGGTATGAACCACCGAGGCGGGATCGGCATCGCCAAGTAGCTCCAAGAATTCGGCCTGCAACTCCGATGCCGATTTGAAGCGGCCCTTCTCATTGAGATTGCTCATAAAGGGCCGATTCATCGCCCCGGGAATATGACCCGCCACGGGGTCGATGGGCTCAACTTCTCCTCGGTAGCGATCGGCCGCCCGTGCGTCGACCAAGACTGCGAATTCGGGGTTTGAGGAGGCCGCCACCCAGGCTTCAATCATCTCTAGATTCCATCGCGGGCAGAGGCTGGGGCGGACTGACATCTTCCCGGCCTTGGCGGCCTTGAATTCATTGGTCTTGAGCGGCCCACCGGATTCGATCCAGCCCTTAAGGCCGCCATCGAGTACGGCCACCTTGAGGTGACCGATCCAACGGGCGAGCCACCAGAAGCGCGCCGCAAACAAGCCCCCTTGGTCGTCGTAGGCGACCAAGAGTGTCTCCTCGGGGGCGCCGAGTTCCGCCAGTCGCTGCGCGAAATCCTCCGGCTTGGGCAGCGGGTGGCGCCCGCCATTGCCCGGGCGGGAATCCCCACTGAGTTCTTCATCGACCGAGAGGAATGCCGCTGCGGGCAGATGTCCCTGGGCATAGGCCATGATTCCGGCGGTGGGGTCGGTGAGGCTGTGACGAACATCGATGAGAATGAGTGGCCCTTCGTGGGCGACCACCTCTTGGCTGGTGATGATGGGATTCATCGGGGGTCGTTCATGGCCTCGCCCACGCGGCGACGCATGTACTCATGGAAATGCAGCATGCCATCTTCCATGGGGGAGTGGTAGGGCCCAGTCTCGTTGCGGCCAGCCCGCATGAGCGCTCGGCGGCCGCGGTCCATTCGAATTGCAATCTCGTCGTCCTCGGCCACTGTCTCGTTGTAGGCCGCCTGCTGGGCCTCCATGTAACTGGGCTCGAAGTGGAAGATCTCCTCGGGGTAATAGAACTCCACGACATTGAGCGTCTCTTGGGGTGAGACGGGATGCAGGTGGCTCACCACCAAGACCTTCGGATACCACTCCACCATGATGTTGGGGTAGATGGTCATCCAGATGGCACCGAACTCGGGCAGTGCGCCACCGTGTATGCGCAGGACCTCCTCGTGCCAACGCTTGTAGGTGGGTGTGGCGGCATCGGTGAGTGGTGTAATGCCCACGGCCTGGATGTTGTAGTTCTCGCCGAGGTGCCAACGCAGGCGGTCGCAGTCCACGAACTGGCCCAGTCCGGGATGAAACGGGGCCACATGGTAGTCGTCCATATAGACCTCGATGAAACTCTTCCAGTTGTAATTGCAGAGATGGGCTTGGCTCCTGCCAAACACATAGCCGCTGAAATCGAGGTGCTCAAAAAACGGCACCGAGTGGAGTTCTTTGAGCAGCGATGCGTCGCCCTCGAAGAGGAGTCCGTTCCATTCGGCAAGCGACTGACGACGCAGGTGGCGGCAGGGGTCTTTCTCGAAGTGGGGAGCGCCAAGCAACTGGCCATCGAGGGCGTAGGTCCAGCGGTGCAGGGGGCAGACAATCGACTCGGTCTGGCCACGGCCCTCCAGCATGACCGCCTGGCGGTGGCGGCAGATGTTTGAGAGCAACTCAACGCCGGTGCCCTGATTCACCAGGACACGCCCATGGTCTTCGTGGGCAAGCGTGTGGAAGTGGCCTCGATCGGGAACCATCAGGCGATGGCCCACATAGCCAGGGCCAGTCTCGAAGCAAGCGCGTCGCTCTTGGGCAAGAAGCGACTCATTGAAATAAGCCCAAACCGGCAGCTGTGCAGCCGCGGGTTCAAGCCTCGAAAAGGTGCCGACGTCAGACATCGAAGCCCCCCTCATTAGCCAAGGAAAGCCCCGCAGTATACCCGTCGCAAGCCAGCAAAGCCGGAGCCGCGAACGGGTCGTCGGGGCGCATAGAATGTCGACTATGCCCAAAACCAAAGGTTCATCCCCCCCAGGGTCCGATCAAAACCCCCTGCCGGCGCTCAGTCCCGAGGACCAGCAGGCCATCGAGAAGATGAGTTTTGAGGCGGCCATGGCGGCTGTTGAGAAGGAATCGACCCGTCTGGAGTCGGGTCAACTCTCGCTTGCCGAATCCCTGGTGGCGTACCAGCGGGGGACTGCATTGCTCGCCCATGCACAGTCGCTGCTCGATCAAGTCGTTGAGCAGATCGAAGTGATCGATGCCCAGGGCCGATCCGAGGTCAATCGCAGCGAAATCGAGAGCAGTCGCTAGGTGGGTCAGCAACTTCCAGCGGGCGCCCTGGGGCTGCCGCTTTCTTGGCGTGAGTCGATGGAGAGTCGCCTAGAGGCCCACCTGCGCCCGAGGCTCGGGCTTGAAGCGGAATTCTGTGACCCCGCCTTGGAGCGACTCTGGCGTGCCATGCGCCATGGTGTGCTCAATGGGGGCAAGCGGGCAAGGGGGCTTCTGGCCATGGCTGCGGCCCAAGCGACGGGGGCAGATCCGATTGGCAAGGCCGCCCTGGATGTTGCTGCAGCTCTGGAATGTATTCATGCTTTTTCTCTGGTGCACGACGACATGCCATGCATGGACGACGATGCCTTGCGTCGCGGGCAGCCCACGGTTCATGTGGCCTATGACGAGCCCACCGCACTGCTCGTGGGCGATGCCTTGCAGACCCTTGGCATGGAGATTCTGGCCGGACTCGAGTTGCCTGCGCATCGGGTGGTTCGAATCATTCAAGTGGTGTCGCGCGCAACCGGTGCCGCGGGCATGGCCGGTGGCCAGGCCATCGATATTCATGCCGTGGGGCAGGCCCTTTCTTTGTCTGCGCTCGAGGGAATGCATGCCTTGAAGACGGGGGCCTTGATTCGCGCTGCCGTCTTGGCCGGGGCCCTGGTGGGGCCAGCAAGTGAAGACGAGAAGTCCATGGCCTCGTTCGATGACTACGCCCGCTGTGTGGGCCTGGCATTTCAAGTCCTCGACGATGTCCTCGATGCCCAGGCCGACACCGCCACCCTGGGCAAGACCGCGGGCAAGGACGCAGCCCAAGGCAAGCCCACCTTTGTGAGTCTTCTTGGGATGCAGGCCAGTCGAGACTATGCCCAGGCCCTATACGAAGAGGCCATCGCGGCCATTGAAGGCTTGGGCCATAATCGGCGACCCCTTGAGGCAATTGCCCTTGCATTGACTCAACGGACTTACTAGTTCATCTTTTAGCCATGGCACTGCTCGAAACCATTGACAGTCCCGACCAGCTTCGGCTGCTCACGCGTCGACAACTCAAGGAACTGGCCACCGAGTTGCGTGAGTTCTTATTGCATTCGGTTGCAAGCACCGGGGGGCACCTCTCCTCCAATTTGGGAACAGTGGAACTCTCCATTGCCATCCACCATGTATTTCACACGCCCTTTGATCGCCTGGTTTGGGACGTGGGCCATCAGAGTTACCCGCACAAAATCCTCACCGGTCGTCGTGACCAGATGTCGGGCCTTCGGCAACTCGGTGGCATTTCCGGCTTTCCCCGCAGAAGCGAGAGTGAGCACGACCACTTCGGCACCGCCCACTCATCGACATCCATCTCTGCCGCCTTGGGCATGGCATTGGCCACCCGGCAAAAAGACGAACACCACGGTCCCCATCGACGCCGCCACATTGCGGTCATCGGCGATGGCGCGATCAGCGCGGGCATGGCCTACGAGGCCATGAACAACGCAGGCATTCACAAGGACATCGACCTGTTGGTCATACTCAATGACAACGAGATGTCGATTTCTCCGCCAGTGGGTGCGATGAGCAAGTACTTGGCGCGACTTCTCACCGGCCGGTTCTACTCGGCCGCCCGTGAGTTGGGCAAGCAGGTGCTGGGTGTGGTTCCACCGGTGCTTGACCTCGCCCGAAAGATCGAAGGCGGGGCCAAGGGCCTGGTCTCTCCCTCTACCTTGTTTGAAGAGTTTGGCTTCAATTACTTTGGCCCCATTGACGGCCATGACCTCGATGCCCTGGTGCCTGCCCTTCAAAACCTGCGCGAACTCAAAGGCCCCCAGTTTCTTCACGTCATCACCAAGAAGGGCCAGGGCTACGCGCAGGCCGAGGAAGACCCCATTCTCTACCACGGCCCCGGCAAGTTCGATCCAAAGGTGGGCATCACCCCGGCGGTTTCGGCACCCAAACCCACCTACTCTGCAGTCTTTGGCGAGTGGCTCTGCGATGCGGCCGCCGCCGACCCCGCGGTGGTTGTGGTGACGCCCGCCATGCGCGAGGGCTCGGGGCTCGTCGGGTTCTCCGAGCGTTTCCCCGATCGCTACCACGATGTGGCCATTGCAGAACAGCATGCCGTCACCGTTGCAGCTGGTCTGGCCTGTGAGGGGCTCAAGCCGGTGGTGGCTATTTATTCCACATTCCTTCAGCGTGGCTACGACCAACTCATTCACGATGTCGCACTTCAAAACCTTCCGGTTCTGTTTGCCATCGACCGTGCCGGCCTGGTTGGGGCCGATGGCGCCACCCACGCGGGCGCCTACGACATGGCCTATCTGCGTTGTGTACCGAATATGGTCGTCATGGCACCCAAGGACGAGCCCGAATGCCGAGCCATGCTTAGCACGGGGTTGGCCTGCGGGGGACCGGCGGCGGTTCGTTACCCAAGGGGTGCAGGAACAGGTGCGCCCGCTGGCCAATCTCTCGCGACCCTTCCCATTGGAAAGGCCGAGCGATTGAGAGAGGCGGGCAAGGGATTTGAAGGGCTTCGGATTGCCATTCTCGCCTTTGGAAGCATGGTCACTCCCTGCCGCGCCGTGGCCGAGGCCCTCGATGCCAGCCTGGTCAATATGCGTTTCATCAAACCCATCGACACCGATTGCCTCGCAGACATGGCCAATCACCACGACCTGCTCGTGACCGTTGAGGAGCACGCCATCATGGGCGGCGCGGGCTCGGCCTGTGCCGAGGCCCTGACCACCATGGCCGAGTCGACGCTGCAAACCCCCTTTTTGCACTTGGGCCTGCCCGATCGCTTCATCGATCATGGCGATCACGCCAAACTACTCGCCCTGGAGGGCCTCGATGCAAAAGGCATCGAAGCCGCCATCCGACAGCGCGCAGGGCTATTGCGCGCGCAGACGGGTTCTGGGTCGGTGCGTGCAGCCTCATCGCTTAAACTAGTGCAATGAACAAACCCGTTGATTTGCAGCGCACCGTCTTGGGTGCGAAAGAGTCGATTCGTGCGGAGGCCATGCCCGATGTGCAGGGAAGCCGCGATCTGCGAAACCTTCCCATCGATCGCGTGGGTGTTCGCGGTATTCGCTACCCCATGATGGTCCAAGGCCAAGATGCCGAACCCCAGCCCAGCGTGGGCGAGTTCTCGCTCTCGGTGGGCCTGCCGGCCGATCAAAAAGGCACCCACATGTCGCGGTTTGTCGCGCTGCTCGAGACCATGAGCCGCCGTGGCGTGGTGCTCGATGCCAACAGCCTTGCCGATCTCTCCATGGAGATGCTGGCCATGCTCGAGGCCACCGAGGGCTCCATTGAGGTGCGCACCCCGTATTTCATCCGCAAGTTGGCGCCGGTGAGCAAGGGCGAGAGCCTCATGGACTACGAGCTTGGACTTGAATCTCACC
>DAIPXU010000044.1:0-9373 GCA_036783055.1 Burkholderiaceae bacterium
GCCTCTAAATTTCGAAGGTCTGCAGTCCGGGTGGGTTCGGGCAGATCACGGCCCCAGTTGACACCTGCGAGGTGGGCATCGGGTTGATTGGCGCCAACGACAAAGTCTGACATCACCGGTACCGCGTAATCCACGATGAGACCAGCCAGAATGGATCCCGCACTCCTCAGTTCCTTATTGAATTCAAGGCCAACGGGGCCGAGGTATCCGGGAACACAGCCAAAACTTGAAGCGATTTCATCGTGGCTCGCCCAGCGCCAACCCGCTGACAACTCGGGCAGTTTCCCCACCTTCACCTCGTTGAGTTCGTGATCGCCCCTGATGAGAAGCAGGAAAATCTGGGCCGGTCCGCTCGCGGCGCCTGATGCAGACGCAGGAGCGTCGACCGCCAGAACCACCGCCTTGAGGGTTTTTGAGATGGCCACCCCAAGGTGTTTGGCGACCTCCTCACAACTTGTGATTCCTGGCGTCTCCACCTTGCGCATAGTCTCCAACGGCGAGGGACGCTCGATCCTCGGGGGAACCGCCTCGGCCAATTCAATATTGGCAGCGAAGTCTGACTCGGGGCAGTAGGCAATCGCATCCTCACCGGTCTCGGCAATCACCTGAAACTCGTGGGACCGTGAGCCGCCAATGGCACCCGTGTCGGCATTGACCGCACGATAAGCAAGCCCGAGTCGATCGAAGATTCTGCAATAGCAGGCATACATCGCCTCGTAGCTGGCCTCGGCGGACGCCCGATCGCGATCAAATGAATAGGCATCCTTCATCACAAACTCTCGGCCACGCATCACACCGAATCGTGGCCGGCGCTCGTCTCTGAATTTGAATTGGATCTGATAGAAGTTCTTTGGAAGCTGCTTCCAGCTCCGAATTTCCTGGCGCGCGATGTCGGTGACCACCTCCTCCGATGTGGGCTGAAACGCGAATGACCTCCCATGGCGATCCTCTAGGCGCAGCAGCTCCGGCCCCATCTTTTCCCAGCGGCCCGTCTCTTGCCAGAGTTCGGCCGGTTGCACCAAGGGCATACTCAACTCAATGGCTCCAGATCGATTCATCTCTTCCCGAATGATGGTCTCCACTTTGCGGAGCACCCGAAGCCCAAGGGGCATCTGGGTATAGATGCCAGCACCCAGCCGCCGAATCATCCCCGAACGAAGCATGAGGCGATGGCTCACCACCTCTGCGTCTGAAGGTTCTTCTTTAAGTGTCTGAAAGTGAAATTGAGAGACGCGCATGGAAATAGGCGAGAAAGGAATCGCTTCGTATAATCGCAGGCATTATGCTTGATGAGCACGGCTACCGACCCAACGTCGGCATCATCCTGGTCAACGACCATCGCCAGGTCTTCTGGGGAAAACGCATACGCGAGCAGGCGTGGCAGTTTCCCCAGGGTGGTATCAAAGACGGTGAAGACCCGGTGAAGGCGATGTACAGAGAACTACAAGAGGAAACCGGTCTTCTGCCCAACCACGTTGAGATTCTTGGGCGCACCGCGGACTGGCTCCACTACGACGTTCCAAGTCGTTGGGTTCGCAGAGAGTGGCGAGGGCTCTACCGGGGACAGAAGCAGATTTGGTTCTTGCTCCGAATGCTGGGCGAAGACCGTGACATCCAACTCAAATCCGGCGAGGAGAAGCCCGAGTTCGACGCCTGGTGCTGGCATGACTTCTTCATTCCCCTTGAGACAGTCATCGAGTTCAAGCGAGACGTCTACTGGATGGCTATGTCGGAATTGGCCCGTCACCTCTTCTCGGCCGATGAAATCAGCACCAGGTTGTCTCGGTGTATGAGTTCGGGTTCCTCAAGGAAACCCAATACCGCCTCGATCTGAGTCGAAGGCAGGCCGCGAATACGGCGGGCCTCATGCACCGAGTAATTCACCAGGCCGCGCGCAACTTCCTGGCCATCGGGTGAGACGCAACTGACCATGTCGCCTCGCTCGAAATCGCCCTCGACCGCAACCACGCCCACGGGCAGCAGCGATTTCCCCCCTTTGGCCAAGACCTCGGTCGCGCCTTGATCGAGCCAGAGCCTTCCGCGGGCCTGAAGATGATCAGCGAGCCATTGTTGTCGGGCCGAGAGCACGGGTTGGTCCGCCAACAAGAGTGTGCCGAGCACGTCGCCTCGCGCCAATCGCGCCAATACATCTCGCTCATGGCCACTGGTGACAATGGTGTGGGCCCCACTTCGTGCAGCACGCTGGGCGGCCCGCACTTTGGTGAGCATTCCGCCGGTGCCCAATGAACTTCCAGCACCCCCGGCCATTCGAACCAATGCCGAATCGGACGCAGATGCCTCGTCGATCAGTCTTGCGTCACTGGACTTTCGGGGGTCTTCGTCATAGAGGCCCAACTGATCGGTGAGGATGACGAGTAGATCGGCCTCCATTAGATTGGTCACCAAGGCCGCGAGCGTGTCATTGTCACCAAGCTTGATTTCCTCGGTGACCACCGTGTCATTCTCATTGATGATCGGGACCACACCGAGTCCGAGAAGAGTGCTCAGGGTGGCCCGCGCATTGAGGTATCGACGCCGATCGGCCACATCCTCGTGGGTGAGAAGGATCTGAGCGGTCTTGAGGCCGTGGGATTGGAATCCCGCTTCGTAGGCCTGGGCCAATCCCATCTGACCAACCGCTGCCGCCGCTTGAAGATGATGGATCTCATGGGGGCGCTCTCGCCAACCGAGGCGTTTCATGCCCTCTGCGATCGCGCCACTGGAAACCAGGACCAATTCGATTCCCATGCTACGCAGTCCGGCCATCTGGGCCGCGAACCCCTCGATCGCTGAGGCGTCAACGCCTCTTCCGTCGTTGGTGACCAGACTCGAACCCAGCTTGATGACCCAGCGTCGGCAGGTGGTGACTTGGCTACGCACGGTTGGTCATCTCATTTGGAGGGGAAAATCGCACGTCCGCATCGACAGGGGCCAGGGGCTCGACACTGGCACGCTCTGCATCAATCTGGGCCTGAATCTCATGCAGCAAAGGTTCGAGCCCGACCCGAGTGAGTGCCGATATGCGCCTTAGCGGCTGCTTGAGCTTGAGCCTCTTGCGAAGCGGGGACGCAAGGGCATCCCAATCGGCCTCGGAGAGTTGGTCTGACTTGTTGAACACAATCCATCGGGGCTTGTCCATCATGGCAGGATCGAAGGCCTCAAGCTCGGCCTCGATGGTCCTGATCTGCTCCACCAAGCAGTCGACCATTCCACCCTCGCCGACACAGGCACCCAGGTCGACAAGGTGCAAAAGCAGTTGGGTTCGGCTGAGGTGGCGTAAGAACTGGTGTCCAAGTCCGGCGCCGTCGGAGGCCCCTTCGATCAGTCCTGGAATGTCGGCCACCACAAAACTCTTAGAGGGGGCCGTCCTGACGAGACCGAGTTGCGGATGAAGGGTGGTGAAGGGGTAGTCGGCGACTTTGGGTCGCGCGTTGGAGACGGCCCCGACAAAAGTTGATTTGCCCGCGTTCGGAAGCCCCAGAAGGCCCACATCGGCGAGGACCTTGAGCTCGCGGCGAAGCTTTCGGCTCTCGCCCGGCTCCCCGGGTGTGCACTGGCGGGGCGCCCGATTGACACTCGATTTGAAGTGAAGATTCCCTAGGCCGCCCTGCCCGCCCTTGGCAAGAAGAACGCGCTCGCCATCCATTTGGAGGTCGTGGAGCAATTCGCCTGACTCGGCATCGCTAATGACAGTTCCCACAGGCATTCTGAGAACAATGTCATCCGCACCGGCCCCGTAACGATCCGAGCCTTGGCCCTGCTCGCCATTTCGAGCTCGATGAAGGCGAGCATAGCGATAGTCTATGAGCGTATTGATGTTTCGATCGGCGACAGCAAATATCGATCCGCCGCGACCGCCGTCTCCCCCGCTGGGTCCTCCCTTGGGGATGAATTTCTCCCTGCGGAAAGCGGCAACACCGTTGCCACCCTTGCCTGCCAAGACTTCGATGACGGCTTCATCGATGAACTTCATTGGCGGGCCTTTTAGGCCTCCTATCGCGGAGGCCGAGTGGGCTTCTTACTCGGAGACGATGCTGACGGTCGAGCGGTTGAGTGGCCCGGTCACTGAAAAGCGGACTCTGCCATCGACCAGCGCAAAGAGCGTGTGGTCCTTGCCGATGCCCACGTTCTGTCCGGGATGGAATTGGGTTCCACGCTGACGAACGATGATGCTCCCTGCGGAGATGCTCTCCCCGCCGAATCGCTTGACACCCAACCGTTTGGACTCTGAGTCACGGCCATTGCGCGTTGAGCCGCCGCCTTTTTTCTGTGCCATTGAGGTCTGCTCCTAGAGGCTTGTGTTACTGGGCGACAACCGTGCCATCGGGACGAACCAGCGCGGTAATCTCAAGTTCTGTGAAATTCTGGCGATGGCCTTGGGTCTTGGCGTAATGCTTACGGCGTCGGTGCTTGAAAATTCTGACTTTGTCGCCCCGACCATGGGACTTCACCTTTGCTTTGACGCTCGCGCCGCTAAGGGTGGGGGCACCGACCAGAATCGACTCTCCCTCACCCATGGCAAGCACCTCGGCCAGAACGACTTCGTCGCCCTCGGCTGCCTCCAAGGTCTCTACACGCAAAACCACACCAGGACTCACCCGGTACTGTTTGCCACCCGTTTTAATCACTGCATACATAGCCAAACCCACCGCTTCTGGAAAGCCTTCTAGTTTAATGGGCTAATCGCCGAATGGCAAGACAGGCAGACAAGGTGGGCAGGGGTTGTTAGAGTAGCGCCATGGTCGATCCAAGCAGCGTTCAAGCGTTGGCAGACCCCGCACCGCGCGCACCCAATGCCGTCCAGCGGGGATATGAGGCCATCCTCTCGGCCATTGAGTCCGACATGTTGGCGGTCGATCGACAGATTCGACTTAGGCTCAGCAGTGAGGTGGGTCTTGTCAATCAGGTCGCCGACTACATCATCGGCGCAGGTGGCAAGCGGGTTCGTCCCGCCTTGGTCTTAATGGCGGCCAGGGCTCTGGCCTCCCAGCCTGGTCTTGCGGCAGGCGGAGCACTGCTCCAGCCCCCCCCCGTTAAAGAGAGGCCCAATCAATCAGTGTTGGGGCCGGGAGTCATTGAATTGGCGGCGATTGTGGAGTTCATTCACACCGCCACTCTGCTTCACGACGACGTGGTCGATGAGTCGAACCTTCGACGAAGCCGTCTGACGGCCAATGCAGTGTTTGGGAATGCGGCCAGCGTGTTGGTGGGTGACTTTCTCTACTCTCGGGCCTTCCAGATGATGGTGGGCCTTCACTCACCCTCAGTGATGGCCGTTCTCGCCGATGCGACCAACACCATTGCAGAGGGGGAGGTCCTGCAACTCATGAACTGCCAGGATCCCGAAGTCGACGAGGGCCGATATCTTCAGGTCATCCGATTCAAGACGGCCAAGCTCTTCGAGGCCTCGGCCTGTCTGCCCGCTGTTCTCGCGCAGGCGCCCGAGGAAATGATCGAGGGGCTCGCGGCCTACGGTCGCCACATCGGAACGGCCTTTCAACTGACCGACGACATACTCGATTACAGCGGCGATTCCGAGTCGATGGGCAAGCAACTCGGTGACGACCTAAGAGAGGGCAAGCCCACCCTCCCATTGATTTATCTGCTTCAAACAGGTGGCCCGACCGACCGAGCCCTCATTCGTCAAGCAATTGTAGAACCGGAGAATGCCTCAGTCGATGCAGTGATCTGTCGTGTTAGTGTGTCGTGCTCATTGAGTTACGCAAAAGAAATGGCGCAGCGCGAAGTCCAACTTGCGACCGATTCTCTGGCCCATCTCGAGGCCTCCCCAAGCAAGTCTTCCCTGATAGACTTGGCCTCCTTTGTCATCGAGCGGCGGGCCTAGAGAAGGCTTGTAGACACCGTCGGGGTGTAGCTCAGCCTGGTAGAGTACTGCGTTCGGGACGCAGGAGTCGGAGGTTCGAATCCTCTCACCCCGACCACATCGCACGAGAATCTCCTAAACTCTATTCGTGCAAATCTGGGCAAAGGCCTCCCCTTGAATGACCTGCCGTTTTGGGCGCACCTGCTAGCGCTCCTTGTGCTGCTCTTGTTCTCTGGATTCTTCTCAATGTCAGAGACCAGCCTCATGGCGGTCAACCGCTATCGCATGAGGCATTTGGCGGCCAATGGCCGACGCGGCGCGAGACAGGTTATGCGGCTGCTCAGCCGAACCGACCGGCTCTTGGCGACCATCCTATTGGGCAACAACGTGGTCAACGCGGCCCTCACCACCATCATCACGGCCATGGCCATCTCGACCTTTGGCAACAACGATGAAGTCCTTGCCCTGGCCACCGCCGTGGCCGCTGCACTGCTTATTGTTTTCGGCGAGATCATCCCGAAGGTGATCGGTGCAAATCGGGCTGAGCCTGTTTCAATGACCGCTAGCCATGGACTTCTGCCAATCATGTTCCTACTACGACCACTGGTATGGGTGGTCAATGGCTTTGTCAATGCGCTTCTTCGAACGCTTCGAATTGGAACCACGCAGCGAAATTCCGACGGAATGACCACCGACGAGCTTCGCACTGCCGTTCTCGAGTCAGCGGCCTTTATCCCCACCCACAGCCGCAGCATTCTGCTCAATCTCTTCGACCTAGAGGGGCTCTGTGTCGATGACGTCATGATTGCGCGGGGACGAATTGAGGCCATCGATCTCGACGACGACGAGGCCACGATTGCGGAGCAGATTTCAACCTGTTTTCACAACAAGCTACCTGTCTACCGAGGCGACCTCAGTCAGATTCAGGGCATATTGCATGTCAGAAAGGCCGTTGCACTTCTCACCCGAGACGAGTTCTCAAAAGAGTCGCTCATTGCAGCGCTCGCGCCGGCGTACTACGTTCCGGCTGGAACCTCCTTGTTCTCGCAACTCAAGCAGTTCCAAGACAACCGCCAGCAGATCGCCCTGGTGGTCGATGAATATGGCGAGGTCGAGGGACTGATCAGTCCACAGGACATCATCGAGGAGTTGCTCGGGGAGTTTTCCAACCAGGCGCCTGGCGTTCGATCGCGTGCACTCCAGTGGGGAGATGATCAGACCGTCACGGTCGACGGAGCGATGTTGGTCCGAGATATCAATCGCCGACTGGGCTTGAGACTTCCGATCGATGGTCCCAAAACCCTCAATGGACTCATCCTGGAGACCCTTCAAGAGATTCCCGACTCCAACCTGAGCCTGAAAGTGGGAGATGTGGCCATGGAGATTGTGCAAATGCAAGATCGTATGGTGCGACGTGTTCTCCTTCATCGGCCTCTGCCGGCCGAGACGGAGGAATCAGCAGCGGCCGATGCCCAGTGAGCCGCTGACTGTCTTGCTCGGTGTTGCTGGCTCTGCTGTCGCCACCATGCAGATCCTGCTTCTTTGGAGTCGGCCCGAGATTGCCCGCTGGAAAGGGGCCACCCCAGCAATCCAAGCGACCAGGTGGCACGGGCCTTGGGCGCTTTTTGTTGGGATGCTGGGCCTTGCATTGGCCCCCAGCGCCTCCGACCCACTCGGTGCACCCTCGGGTCTGAGCAGTCCGATTGTTTTCGGTGCATGGGTCGGCACCCTCGGAGCACTCTCGCGAGTCGACCTTCAAGTCCGGCTCCTCCCCGACAGAGTCTGTCTGCTGCTTCTTCTCTCAGGTATCGCGGCCGCCCTAATCGGTGTCGGTCTCTCACCGCTCGAGTCTTTCTGTGGTGTCTTATTCGGCCTACTGTTCCCTCTCGCAATCGCCGCCCATTGGGGAGGTCGGGCGGTTGGCCGAGGCGACCTTTTTTTGCTGGGAGGAGTCGGCTCCTGGCTCGGCCCGCTGGCGATTCTCTGGGTGCTGATATTGGGTGCGGCTGCAACGCTATCTTTCTGGCTTGTCGGCCACGCCATAAGTAAAGGCCCCGCCCAACGGCTTCTTCCCCTCGGACCGGGTCTGTGCTTTGGTGCCCTCTGCCTTTCGATGGGGACGATCGGGGCAAGCGGAGCAAGCGCGTGAGTGCCAAGCCACGCACAGAGGTCATTACCGGTGGAGTGGGTTCTGGCAAATCAACTGCCGCGGCACTCTTTGAAGAGTTCGGCGACCATGTGGTCGATGCCGATGCGATCAGTCGCGAGGTCACACAAAGTGGTGGGGAAGCCATTCCTGCCATACGAGCGGCCTTCGACACGACATTCTTCGATTCCAAGGGCCACCTTGACCGCGACCAGCTGCGGGCCCATGTCTTTAAAGACGCCTGCGCGCGCTCCCGGCTCGAGGCGATTGTCCATCCGATCGTGGCGAGACGTGCCCGGGAGGCCATTGCGCAGGCCCCCGGTCCCTATGTTCTCTACAGTGTCCCCTTGTGGTTTGAGCTTCACGGGGACTCCCGGCCTGAGTGGGTCTGGAAGAGGATCGTCGTCGACTGCCCCGAGGCTGTTCAAAAACAGCGGGTCCGACAACGTTCCGGTTGGAGCGATGAGGTCATCGACTCGGTCATGCAGCGACAAGCGAGCAGGAGCCAGCGACTTGAGAGCGCCGACCACGTTATCGACAACAGCCAGGGCATCCCCGAGCTGAGAGATCAAGTGACTGCCCTACACCGACTCCTGAGCGCAATGCCCCCAGCTTAGGTCAGCCGGCAATGAATCAGCCATAATGCGACTATGCAATCGAACCGCTCCGTCGACTCCCGGCAGACCATTGGCTCGGCTCAACTCTTTGAGTTTCCCTGCAACGAGCGCGTTCGTACCATGCTTCGACTCGAGTGCCTCACCCAACGCTATCGTGAACTCTCGGCACAAGAAGCGCCCTCTGCCCATGAGGCGGCACTCTCCACGCTCTTTGAGCTCTACGACCTTCTCTCGAACCGAAGCGACATCAAGAACGAGTTGCTGCAGGAGCTTGAACGTCAGCGACAGCAGCTCGCAAAGTTCGAGGGCTTGCCGGACGTATCCGGTGATCGTCTGCGGGCAGTCATCAGTGAGATCACCGCCATCTTTTCCGCACTGGGCGATGTAAGAACAAGACTTGGTGGTCATCTCAACGAGCTGGAGTTCCTCATGGCCATCAAGGGTCGCGCTGGGATTCCCGCAGGCAACTGTGGATTCGACATTCCATCACTGGCTGTCTGGCTTGAACGCAGTCCGGAGCGGCGTCGCATTGCACTCAATGAATGGCTTGGACCCCTTCAGCCCTTGCTCGATGCGGTTGAGCTCGGGCTCAAACTGCTTCGCCAGGGGGCCTCGCCCGTGAATTACGTGGCGCCCCAGGGAAGTTTTGAGCTCAGCCTCACGGGACAGCAGGGTCGATTAATCCGAATTGAATCCCAGGATTCTCGCGAGCTGGTCTGTGAGGTCAGCTCAAACAAGTACGTCGTCGCGCTCCGGTTTCGACAGCTCAGTGAAGACCTCCGGCTG
>DAIPXU010000045.1:0-9366 GCA_036783055.1 Burkholderiaceae bacterium
GCAGAGAAGACTGGCCGGGCGGGGGTCTTGGTGCACGGATGCGTGAGGGACGTCACGGAGTTAATCGAAGCGCAAGGCGGTGGGTGGGCAATCGCCACCCATCCGCGCAAGAGCTCCAAGGCGGGTCAGGGACAGAAGGACATTCCGGTGGACATGGCCGGAGTGATCGTGCGTCCGGGGGAGTGGTGCATTGCCGATGTCGATGGCGTCCTCATTTCCGATATCGATTTGTGAGCCTGAGCGGATTTTTTCCGAGTCATTGAGCTGGGGTGATCGGGTTGAAAATCGATTGTCAAGCCGAGAAAAGGGCCTGGTCATTTTTTGAGCAGGACAGTCCACAGCCCATGACGGTTCTCATTTCTGAAACAAAACCTCTCGTTGTCCACACCCGCTGGGGATAACTTTTTTTTCGAGATTGAATGTGAGCAAGAAACAGTACGACGAGTCCTCGATTCGAGTCCTTAAGGGCCTAGAGCCAGTGCGGCAGCGGCCGGGGATGTACACGCGAACCGAGAATCCATTGCACATCGTGCAAGAGGTGATCGACAATGCCGCCGACGAAGCCCTGGCAGGACATGCACGCACCATTCTGGTGACTCAACACCTTGATGGCAGTGTGAGCGTGGCAGACGACGGCCGTGGCATCCCGGTGGGGCCGCACCCTGAAGAGAAGATTCCGGTTGTAGAGATCGTCTACACACGTCTGCATGCGGGAGGAAAGTTCGATAAGTCCTCGGGCGGTGCTTATGCCTTCTCTGGCGGCCTACACGGCGTGGGTGTCTCAGTGACCAATGCGCTCTCGACGCGACTCGAGGTCAATGTCTGGCGAGATGGTGGCCAGTGGGCGATTGCATTCGAGGGCGGTGAGCGCGTCTCTCCGCTAAAGAAGATTGGTGGAAGTGATGGTGCAACGGGCACACGCGTGCAGGTCT
This sequence comes from Burkholderiaceae bacterium, assembly GCA_036783055.1. Classification (GTDB taxonomy): domain Bacteria; phylum Pseudomonadota; class Gammaproteobacteria; order Burkholderiales; family Burkholderiaceae_A; genus Hahnella. The sequence continues at coordinate 933 of DAIPXU010000045.1, forward strand.
GGCCCGATGCGAAGTATTTTGATGACAAGAGTATTCCGCTTGCTGAGTTGGCGAGAAGTCTCAAAGCCCGGGCGGTGCTTCTTCCTGGTGTGACCACCAGCCTGGTCATTGAGAAGACGGGTCAGCGTCAAGACTGGCGCTACGACGGGGGGCTTGAGTCGTATCTGATGGAGTCGATCGAGCAGTCCGATCTTGTGGTGCCCATCTGGGCCCAAGAAGGTTACATCGGTTCGGGCGATGACACCTTTGCCGAGGGCGAGGGCGGCCAGTGGGTCGTGGCATTCACTGCCGAGGGCAACGTGGTGCGCGAGTCCTTCGTTAACCTCATTCCCACATCCGCAGGTGGTACCCATGAGGCCGGTCTGCGCGAGGGCGTCTTTCAGGCGGTCAAGGCATTCATCGAACAACACAGTCTGCTGCCCAAGGGAGTGAAACTTCTCCCCGAAGATGCCTTCTCGCGTGTGAACTTTGTGCTGTCGGCAAAAGTGCTCGACCCCCAGTTTCAGGGCCAGACCAAGGAGAAACTCACAAGTCGCGATGCCTTGCGCTTGATTGCGTCTCAAGTCAGGGGGCCACTTGAGCTCTGGCTCAATCGCGATGTTGAGTCAGGCAAGAAGATCGCCGAGTTGGTGATCCGTGCAGCGCAGTCTCGGCAGCGCTCGGCCCAGAAGGTGGAGAAGAAGAAGAGTTCGGGGGTGGCCGTCCTGCCAGGCAAGCTCACCGATTGTGAATCCACCGATATTGCGCGAAACGAGATTTTTCTTGTCGAGGGCGACTCGGCCGGTGGCTCTGCCAAGATGGGCCGCGACAAAGAATCTCAGGCCATCCTTCCCCTGCGAGGCAAGGTGCTCAATACCTGGGAGGCCGAGCGCGATCGGTTGTTTGCGAATGCAGAGGTTCATGACATTGCAGTGGCACTCGGCATTGATCCCCACGGAGCGAGCGACACCGTGGATTGGTCATCGCTTCGTTATGGCAAGGTCTGTATTCTCTCGGATGCCGATGTGGACGGCGCCCATATTCAGGTGCTTTTGCTGACGCTCTTTTTCAAGCATTTCCCGCAGCTTATTGATCGTGGGCATGTCTATGTGGCGCCGCCCCCACTGTTTCGGGTCGATGTAGAGGCCCGAGCCAAGAAGCCCGCGCGAAAGCTCTACGCCCTCGATGAGGGGGAACTTACGCACATTCTCGACAAGCTCAAGCAAGAGGGTCTCAAGGAAAGCGCCTGGAGCATTTCGCGTTTCAAGGGACTCGGCGAGATGAGTGCCGAGCAATTGTGGGAGACCACACTGAACCCCGATACCCGCCGACTCATGCCGATCTCGCTCGGTGCGCTCAATGTGGTGCAGACCTCGGAGCGATTCAATCTGTTGATGGGCAGAGGCGAGGCCTCATCTCGTCGGCAGTGGCTCGAAGAGAGGGGACATGAAGTGGAGGTGGATGTCTGATGGGCAATGAATCCTTGGGACTCTTTGAGGAGCCCCCCGTGAACGAGGGCGAGATCTCTCTGGCCGATTTTGCAGAGCGTGCCTACCTCGATTACGCCATCTCGGTGGTCAAGGGGCGGGCATTGCCCGATCTCTGCGATGGCATGAAGCCAGTGCAGCGCCGAATTCTCTACGCCATGGATCGCATGTCGCTGGCGGCCAATGCCAAGCCGGTGAAGTCGGCCCGCGTGGTGGGCGATGTACTTGGAAAGTTTCACCCGCACGGCGATCAGTCCGCCTATGACGCACTGGTTCGGCTTGCCCAAGACTTCAGCCTGCGATACCCGCTCATCGATGGCCAAGGCAACTTTGGATCCCGCGATGGCGATGGCGCGGCCGCCATGCGCTACACCGAGGCGCGGCTGACTCGTTTCTCTGAGTTACTCCTGTCTGAGATTGATGAGGGCACGGTGGAGTTCGGCCCGAATTACGACGGTTCATTTCAAGAGCCCCTGCAGCTGCCTGCGCGTCTGCCGGTCTGCCTACTCAATGGCTCCTCGGGCATTGCGGTGGGAATGGCCACCGAGATTCCATCGCACAACCTTCGAGAGGTCGCTGCTGCAACACTGGCCCTTATTGAGAGGCCCGCAATGGGTGTGGATGACCTCATGCAGCACCTGCCGGGGCCAGATTTTCCGGGTGGGGGCCAGATTATCTCTGCGCCAGAGGAGATCGCTGCTGCCTATGCATCGGGACGTGGTTCGATTCGCATGCGTGCGCGTTGGGTCTTCGAGGACATGGCGCGGGGCCAATGGCAGATGGTGGTCACCGAGTTGCCCCATGGCGTGTCGGCCCAAAAGGTGCTCGAGGAGATTGAAGAGATCACCAACCCGAAGGTCAAGGCGGGCAAGAAGTCGCTGAGCCCAGAGCAGCAACAGACCAAGCAGTTGGTCTTGGGGCAGCTCGAATCCGTGCGCGATGAGTCGGGCAAGGATGCCGCAGTTCGACTGGTGTTTGAACCCAGAACCTCCCGAATCGATCGCGATGAGTTCGCGCGCCTGCTTTTGGCCCAGACCTCATTGCAGAGTTCGGTCTCGATGAACCTTGTGGCGGTCGATATCGACGGCCGTCCCCGTTCCCTCTCGGTTCTTGAGGTTCTCTTGCAGTGGATTGAGTTTCGGGTTCGCACCGTGCGTCGTCGATCCCAGCATCGACTCGATCAGGCAGAGCGACGCATCCATATCCTCGAGGGCCGATCCATTGCCCTCCTGCGCATCGATGAGGTCATAGCGGTCATTCGCGAGAGCGATGAACCCAAGCCTGCGCTGATCGCAGAGTTCGGTCTCACAGAGATACAGGCAGAGGACATCCTCGAGATTCGCCTGCGGCAACTCGCAAGGCTCGAGGCCATCAAGATTGAAAAGGAGTTGTCTGAGCTTCGCGAGCAGGCGGGCAAGCTGCGACATCTTCTCGAGAATGACAAGGCCTTGCGCAAGTCCGTGGCCAAAGAGATTGCCGACGATGCAAAGACTTATGGCGATGACCGTCGAAGTCTGATCAAGGCCGAGGCGAAGGCCACGCTGGACATTCCCGTGGTGGACGAGCCAGTGACTGTGGTGGTCTCTGTCAATGGCTGGGTGCGATCGCGCCAAGGCCACGGCCACGACCCGGCTGGTTTTGGGTTCCAGCCGGGCGATGCCCTCTATGCCACCTATGAGTGCCGCACGGTGGACTCTCTGGTTGCGCTCTCGAGCACCGGCAGGGCATACAGCGTTAGCGTGGGCTCTCTGCCCGGGGCCCGAGGCGATGGTGCACCCATGACCTCCATGATCGAGCTCGAGGCGGGAACACAACTCAAGTGCTTTTTGGCTGCCCCTGCAGGCACCTCGGTGATTGTTGGAACACGCATGGGCCAGGGCCTGGTGACTCGAATCGATTCCCTGATCGGCCGCAACCGCAGCGGCAAGGCGTTTCTCGGCCTTGAGTCGGGCGATGAACCAGTGGTGCTTCGCACCCTGCCGGCCGAGGCGGGGGCCCTGGCCTGCCTGACCGCCTTGGGGCGCCTGTTGATCTTCGGCCTCGATGAGGTCAAGCAAGGCACCGGTGGCAAGGGGGTGATTCTAGTGGACCTGGATTCGAAGGATTCGCTGATTGATTGTGCATTGGTCTTGGAGTCGGGGCTTCTGGTCGAAGGCGAGGGGCGCACCGGCAAGCCCCAGAGCGAGGTGTTGGGCCGAGATCAGCTGCTCGCATTCGTTGGCAAGCGGGCCCGCAAGGCCAAGCCCACCGAGCTTCGTTTCAAGCCAAAGCGCCTGAAGACGGGGGCCTAGGCGATGGCCAACGGCCAGTGCAGAGGCCAAGGCGCTGCATTCTCGGTGGGAGTCATCAATGCATCGAATGGCCCCCTTGAAATTGGTCGGGCTGCCCCCAATTAAAGCAAGTCATTTGTTCCATTTGCGTTGGAGAACCCATGTCCAAAGAGACCATGTCATTTCAGACCGAGGTGAAGCAGCTGCTTCACCTCATGATTCACTCGCTCTACAGCAACCGCGATATCTTTCTGCGTGAATTGGTATCGAACGCCTCGGATGCCTGCGACAAGCTGCGCCTCGCGGCGCTCTCGAACGACAAGCTTTTCGAGGGGGACTCGGAGCTGCGAATTCAGGTGGATTTCGATACCGAGAAGCGCACCATCACCATCTCGGACAACGGCATTGGAATGAGCCGGGAAGAGGTGGTGGCCAATCTGGGCACCATCGCCCGATCCGGCACCAAAGAATTCTTCAGCCGCCTCTCGGGCGACCAGGCCAAAGACTCGGCGCTCATTGGGCAGTTCGGCGTGGGCTTTTATTCGTCATTTATTGTGGCCGACCATGTCACGGTGATCACGCGCCGGGCGGGGCTTCCGGCCACGGAGGCGGTGCGCTGGGAATCCGAAGGCACCGGCGACTTCAGTATCGAGGCAGTGGAGCGGGCCGAGCGTGGAACCGACATTGTTTTGCACCTGCGCGAGGCCGAGGGCGATGGCGAGGACAAAAAGAGCCACGACGATCTTCTGAGCCACTGGACACTCAAAGAGATCCTCAAGCGCTACTCAGACCACATTGGCATTCCCAATCAGATGAAGAAGCGTGATTGGGATGAGAAGAAGTCCGAGTACGTGCAGTCGGGCGAATGGGAGACCATCAATCAGGCCTCTGCCCTCTGGACGCGTCCGAAGTCGGAGGTGACCGATGAGCAGTACAAGGAGTTCTACAAGAGCCTCTCGCACGGACTCGACGAGCCCCTGGCCTATACCCACAACCGTGTTGAGGGCCGCACCGAGTACACCCAACTCTTATTCGTTCCAGGCAAGGCACCCTTCGACCTCTACGACCGTCAGCAGCGCCATGGTTTAAAGCTCTACATCAAGCGCGTCTTCATCATGGAGGATGCCGAACAGCTCTTGCCGAGTTACCTGCGATTTGTTCGTGGCGTGGTCGACTCGGCCGATCTGCCTCTGAATGTCTCTCGTGAAATTCTTCAAGAGAGCCGCGATATCAAGGCCATTCGCGAGGGCTGTGCCAAGCGGGTCTTGTCTGTGTTGGAGGACATGGCCGAGAACAAGCCCGAGGACTACAAGACCTTCTGGCGTGAGTTTGGCCAATGCCTCAAAGAGGGCTTTGGCGAGGACTTTGCCAACAAGGACCGACTCGCAGGCCTCTCGAGATTCGTCTCCACCCACAGCCAGGCCGATGAGCCCGATGTCTCCCTCAGGGACTATCTCTCGCGGCTCAAAGAGGGCCAGGACAAGATCTACTACATCACGGCCGACAACCTGACAGCGGCGCGGTCGAGCCCACACATCGAGATCTTTAAGAAGAAGGGCATTGAAGTACTTCTGCTCACCGATCGAATCGATGAGTGGGTGCTCAACTTCCTCAATGAGTTCGACGGCAAGCACCTGCAGTCGGTGGCCAAGGGCGAGCTCGATCTGGGCAAGCTGGCCGACAAGACCGATGAGCCCAAGAAGGAAGACAAGGACAAGGCCAAGCCCGTTATCGAGAAGGCACAGAAGATTCTCGGTGAGAAGGTCAAAGAGGTTCGACTCACCCACCGACTCACAGACTCGGCCTGCTGCCTGGTCTCCGAGGCACAGGATGTCAGCGGGCACCTAGAGCGGATTCTCAAGGCCACTGGCCAGAAGGCACCGGAGCGAAAGCCGATTCTCGAGCTCAATCCAAGTCACCCTCTGGTGCAGGCGCTGATTCGTGAGTCCGATTCCTCGGGCGGGCAGATTCTGGGGGCCGATGGCCAGCAGGTGTCAGACGGCGTCTCGGACACCCTGCGGGATCTGGTGTGGCTGCTGTTTGATCAGGCCCTGCTTGCCGAGGGTGGCCAGCCCGAGGACCCAGCGAGCTTTGTTCGTCGCCTCAATGCATTCCTTCTGAAGGGATTGGGCCACTAGAAGGCGTAGACACCGGCCCCGCCGCGAGGTCGCGGTCGGTGTTAAACTTCGACGCATAGTTTTCGGGGGAGATCCATGCGTTTTCTTATCCAAGGCAGTCGCTTGGCGATGCAGTCTGTCGCAAAATTTCTGACGGTTGGGGCTTTGGCCCTCGGTTTTACGGTCGCTCCAGCCCACGCCTCAACGGTGGTTGGCGATGCGGAAGCCGGTGCAAGAAAGAACTCGATGTGCATCGGTTGTCACGGCATCCCAGAGTACAAAACCGCATTTCCTGTGCTCTATCGCGTTCCCAAAATCGCCGGCCAGAGCGAGGCTTACATGGTCTCGGCGCTCAAGGCCTACAAGTCCGGTGAGCGGTCGCACCCCAGCATGAAAGCCGTTTCGGCCTCCTTGTCTGATCAAGACATGGCAGACCTTGCCGCCTTCTATGCCAAACCTCGCAAGTAAGGGAAAGGGAAGATTGATATGAAGAGTTTCGGACGCGCAGCGCTCATCAGTTCCGCTCTGGTCTTTACGGTATCTGCCCAGGCGGGCAACCCCATCAAAGGCAAAGAGAAGGCCGATCAGGCTTGTGCCGCCTGCCATGGCGCAGACGGGGTCAAAGCCATCGACGGCAGCTACCCCATTTTGGCAGGACAGTACGAAGACTTCCTTGTGCGCGCCCTCAGCGATTACAAAAGTGGCGCACGCAAGAATGCGATTATGTCGGGAATGGCTGCGCCACTGACAAAGCAGGAGATTGCTGATCTGGCCGCCTATTACAGCGCACTGCCAGGCCCCTTGGGGTTTGTGAAGCGCTAAGCGCTCGGGCAGGTCTGTCGGCTGTCTAGCCGCCGATGTAACTCATCTCGACGCGGGGCCCTTGTGGCCTCGCTTTCTTTGTCTGCTCACCGCGCAATTCGGAGTAGCGATCACCGCGTCGGGCCCAGACCTGCGCAATGGCTTGGCTGAGCATCGTGTCGTCGGTGCGCTCTCTGAGAAAACCTCGAAGGTCAACCCCCTGGCTGGCGAATAGGCAGGTGTAGAGGCCCCCTTCGGCCGATATGCGGGCTCGAGAACAGTCGCCGCAGAAGGGCTGGGTGACCGAGGAAATGAATCCAATCTCGCCCTTGCCGTCCCGATAGCGCCAGCGCTCAGAGACCTCGCTGGGGATCTCGCGACCGAACCGTTCAAGGGGGAATTGGGCATGGATTCGCTCAACAACCTCGGCCGAGGGCACCACATGCTCGAAGGCCCAACCATTGGAGCTGCCCACGTCCATGAACTCGATGAATCGAAGTGTGACGCCCAGCTCGCGGAACCGCGACGCCATGGGGATGATTTCGCTGTCGTTGCGGCCACGCTGCACGACCATATTGGCCTTAACGCGAAGGCCAGCAGCGATCGATGCCTCGATGCCTCGGATAACGTCGTCGGGTGTGGCCGACTCGATATCGGCCATTTCATGAAACTTGCCAGGCGTCAGGGCATCGAGACTGACCGTGACCCGCTGAAGCCCGGCCTTTGCAAGACCGGCCGCCTTGCTCGCCAAAAGAAGCCCGTTGGTGGTCAGTGCCAGTTCAATTGGACGGCCCTCGATGGTTTGAATCGTTGAAAGCTGGGCGACGAGCGCCTCGAGACCCTTCCGGAGAAGCGGTTCACCGCCGGTGATTCGAATCTTGCGCGTGCCCAGGAGCGCGAATGCCTTGGCGACCCGATACATCTCCTCGAAACTCAGAAGCTCATCGCGGGCGAGGTAGATGTAGTCCTTGTGGAAGACCTCTCGCGGCATGCAGTACCCGCAGCGCATATTGCACTGATCAATAACCGAGATGCGAAGGTCTCGCAGTTCCCGGCCCAGTCGGTCGAGTTGTTGCCCCGGCGTGACGGCCTGGCTGCGATCAACCGAAACGGGCCGCAGTTGCGGCCCGGTCTGGTTGGATATGGGAATGTATCTGTGCTGACTCTCAGACATCCCCTAAGGTTAACTTGGAGTTGACCCGTCGGTTCCGCGGGTTTCTACCAAAACCAGGGGTTCGGACTCCGATACCACCTGCTGGCGTCGGGATTTGCGGCCGAGTGAGGCCGGCGCCTCAGGTGCTGCTTCGGCAACTGGCTTGGCAGAGGGATCGGTCTGAACCCACTGGAGGCCCACCTGGTTGAGTGAGGCCTGCAACTCGTTGGCGTCCGGCACTCGGGCGGGGGCGGGCGCGGGTGCTGCGGCCGTCTGATCTCGTTGCGCAGGCTCTCGGCGCTGAGCTCGGCGCTGAGCCGTCGGGGCATCGATGCTCAGTTGAATTGGCTCCTTGGTCTCGAGCGCCTCGATCGCAGGAGGCACGTCTCGGGAGACTGAGGCGGACACTGGGCCGGATGGAGCCAGATCCTCCGCTTCAGTGGGCCGGCCGTTCTCCCTATCGGCTCCCCGGCCGGGCCGGTTCGATGGTCGCCGGGTGGCCCCGCTGAAGGTCTTGGGCATGTCTTGGATCGAGCGAATGACCGCAGCACAGGATGCAACAAAACTCGATGGGGCGGGTGTCTCAGGCGAGTCGTCATCGCGTCGACCACAGCCACGGCGAAGCCG
>DAIPXU010000046.1:0-9363 GCA_036783055.1 Burkholderiaceae bacterium
CGGCTCCAGCCCCCGACCATTGAAATCGTTTCATGACTGTCTCCTTTGTGCCTGAACCATCTCCAACACACACGAAAGATCCGAGCCCGCCTGGCTCGGAGCCAACCCAATGGTCTCGAGCGGCGACCCGGCCCGATTGACCCAGCAGGTCTGATACCCAAACCATGTGGCGCCCATGGCGTCCCAGCCGTTTGAAGAGACAAACAAAAGCTGCTGCGCAGCATGACCCAGGGCCTGGGAGCCCAAGGCGTAGAGCTGCGGACTGGTCTTGAACTGACGAACCTCGTCGGCTGAAATGAGCCGATCAAAGAAGCCCGTCAGCTCGGCATTGGCCATCACCGCCTCGAGCATCTCTCTCGAGCCATTCGAGAGAACCACCATGGGCAGTTTGAATTGAGCCAGCGAGGCCAGCACCGACTTCACCTCCGCAAATGGGTTGAGCCGGCGATAGCGCTGCATCAAGGACTCGATACTTTCAGTGTGAAGCGGCAGGCCCAACCGTTTCAGAACATACTCAAGTGAGGCTCGGGTGAGCGACTCGAAGGATTGGTAATGCCGACTGCCTGCAGCACTGGGGTCAGAGAGGCTAACCAGTCGCGTGTACTCAATCTGCTTGTCGCGCCAGAGGCGAGCGATTTCCTCTCCCCAACCCGGAAAGCGCTCCTCGGCGGTGGCTGCAACAGAATGAACATCGAGCAGCGTCCCGTAGGCATCAAAGACAAGTCCCCGAATAGAATTCATAGGCTTCCACTAAAAAAGGTGCCTCGTGGACAAGAACAACCACCCCGGCAACAAAAGCTTTCTGCCGAGCAAACCCTGCAAGGCCTGCGGGCGCCCCATGACTTGGCGCAAATCCTGGGCCAAGAACTGGGATGAGGTGAAGTACTGCTCCGAGGGCTGTCGGAAAGCTTAGGTAACAAAGTAGCTGTTAATTGGGTGCAGAATCCCCTCATGGACACCAGTCACCCCGCACCAACACAAGAGCTCGAAGTCTGCTTTGCCCTGGCGGGGGAAGAGTCTGTGCTCACCCCCAAGGCACTTGGCAACTGGGATCGACTGAGCAGCATTGCGCCGCGCCGAAAGTCACTCAATGCAGTCTACTTCGATACCAGCGATTTTCTGCTCACCAAGAGTCGAATCGGACTGCGAATCCGACGCGACTCCGGCCGATGGGAGCAGACCTTCAAGGCCGAAACCAACGGCCTGGACCGAATCGAGCACAACCACCTTCTTGCTCAACGCACGGCCTCACCAATTCCCTCCATTGATCCATCCGGCCTTCCGGCAACACCCGAGCTCGAAGCGCTCGGACTCAAACGCTCCCAAATCGCCACGCTCACCAGTCCCGAGGGCCTCCAGGTCCAGTTCGAGGTGAAGGTTACCCGCCACACATGGCGCATCCGCATCAACGAGAGCGAGCTTGAGGTCGCCTTCGACCAAGGCACCCTCCTGGCCGATGAGAAGTCCCGCGAGGTTCAAGAAATCGAACTCGAGCTGGTCTCTGGGCGTCGACTCGACCTCTGGCTCGCCAGTCAAGAGCTCTCTGACCACCTCGCGCGGTCATCGCGAAAGGCCTTCATCGAGTCACGGTCCAAGGCCCAGCGGGGCATGGGTCTGCTCGACCCCGAATTCCTGCTGGCAAAGCCGCCCAAGGTTCGAGCCTCTGGTGATACGGCAACCATTGTTGCCACCCATCTTCAGCGCACCGCCCAATGGTTGTCTCTTGAGATCGCAAGGGTGCTGGAGTCTCGCGACCCCGAGGGCACGCACAGCGCCCGAGTGGCCATCCGCCAGCTGCGCACCAGTTTGAAACTCCTGGAGGCCTGCGGCCAGGGTGCGCGAGTCGCGTCCCTGATTGAAGAGGCCCGGTGGCTCGCGGATGCCTTGGGCAAGCTGCGGGACTTGGATGTGGCCATCGAGAAGGTGGTCGACCCAATCCTTGCGGTCCTGCGATCGGACCGAGATCTTATCGCCTGCCAGGCTGTGATCGACTCGCGGCGAGAGGCCATTCGAGCCGAGTTACGAGCAACACTCACCAAAGAGAGAAGCCGGGAGTTTTTGATTCAGTTGTTTAAGCTCTCTGAGGAGTTGCCCGGCCTATTCGGACTTCCGCCGGCCGAGCAGATTGCCCGAGAGCAGAGCGCCCTGCTGCTGCAGAAGGTGAAGAGGCGTCGCAAACGTGCGATCGACCCCGAGAGTCGGCATCGGCTGCGACTTGCCTACAAGGCGCTTCGCTATGCCACACCCATACTGGTTCAACTCGGGGGCGACGAGCGCCTGCTCGATGCCGCCAAAGATGCCGCCAAACAGCAAGACACCCTCGGCGATGAGCAAGACCGGGCTGTGATGTGGAATACCCTCTCAGGTGCATTGATGAGTCAAGTGGATTCGCTCAAGGAAGAGCAGCGACAGCACTTTCTTGACCTGGCGAGGGGGTTTTTAATCGGACTATCCACATCCGACCAAGGGTGAGCCCAGAGGGTTGCGCGCCTATACTCCCTGCATGCGTCCCGATTCACCCTGCATTGCCATCTGCTCGACTGCCCAAGGCGACAACATCTGCCGAGGATGCGGAAGAACCTTCGAAGAAATCGGCAACTGGGTCGGCATGAGCCAGGCCGAGAAAGACAGAGTCTGGGAGCGGATTGAGGCGGATGGAACGGCCCTGCGCTTTACGACCTATCGGGAGCGTGCTGGGTTGTGATTGCCGTGGCGCAGCAGTTCGCACTGGCCCAGGCCCACTGAAAATTGTGGCCCCCGAGATGGCCAGTGACATCGACCACCTCGCCAATGAAGTAGAGCGACGAATCCCTGCGGCTTTGCATCGTTCGGGGATCGAGACCCTTGGTGCAGACCCCACCGCGCATCACCTCGGCCTTGTTCCAACCCAGATGGCCTGCGGGCTTGAGCGAGAAACTTCTGAGTCGATTAATTAGCCGTTCACGCAAGGCGCGTCCCAACTCGGCCCACTTCCTGTCCACCGGATAATCGTCCCCAAGGCACAGCGCAAGTCCCGTTGCGAGCCGTTTTGGAAACCAATGCTCAAGCAGTTGGTGGACCGAAAATCGGCCAATCGCCCTCTCGTCCAATACGTTGTCTTGAGGGAGTGCAGCCAACCAGTCCACCGTGATGGCCTGCCCCTGCTCCCAGTAGTTACTGGCCTGCAACACCGCCGGTCCCGAGAGTCCTTTGTGTGTCATCAACGCATCCTCCAAAAAGGAGGCCTGGCCATAGCCATGGCCCGCCTCCCCCACGGAAATCGAGACCCGATGAGACAAGCCTGGCATCTGAGTAATCCATGCCTGATCCATTGAGGTGAATGACATGGGCACGAGGCCTGCCCGCACTGGCGTGATCTCCAGGCCCTGTGAGCGAGCAAAATCGAGGCCCCAGGCCGATGCACCAATGGCAGGAACCGCCATTCCGCCAGTGGCCACGACCAACTGGCGACACCTCAAGGAATCAAGACCTCTGAGCGAGATCTGCCAATGCGCGGCCTCCCGAGTCACGGCAAAGACCTCCACCGGGTATCGAATACTCACCGCTCCCTTTGCCGATTCAGCAAGAAGCAGATCAATGATGTCTTGCGATGAGCGGTCGCAGAAGAGTTGGCCCGAGTGCTTCTCGTGAAAAGGGATCCGGTGAGATCGGACAAGATCGATGAAATCCTGCGGGCGATACTGCTGAAGGGCCCAGTCGGGGAAACCGGGATTTAGGCTGAGGAAGTTGGCTGGCCCTGAAACTTGGTTGGTGAAGTTGCAGCGCCCGCCGCCACTGATTCGAATCTTCTCGGCGATCTTCTTGGCATGGTCGAGAACCACCACACGACAGCCCCGCTGGCCAAGAGTCGAGGCACAAAAACGGCCGGCTGCGCCGGCCCCAATAACCGCAACATCGAAAATAAGGAGCGCCTTAAGAGGGAGAACTCATGCGGCCAATCGCGCAACTCACGAAAGACTTCACATTGGCAACTCCCGCCTCGAGGCCCTGCACCGACCCCTGCTCGGGGTAGCCCATCGAGCGGAGTTTGCTCGACACCAGCGCCCGCTGGGTCTCAGGTGCATCCACTATGATGCGTTGACTCTCTCGTTCAATCTGAACCGACTCAACACCTTCGATCGAGTGAAGACCCTTCACAATGGAGTTCTCACAGCCACCACACTTAATGTTTTCAACAAGAAATTCCAACGCCATGGTCTTGCCTCTCCTGATAAATGTTTGCCGCTTGTCGCCATTTTGCGCCCTTGAGCGCCCGGGTGACAAGTTGCGCATGGGCCCCTAAGGGGCACTGAAACCATGGACACCCGCACCCTCTACCTGGTGCTCGGAATCATCTTTCTGGCCGTTCCATTCGGCAGCTACCTTGTATTGCGTCCGATTCAATCGCGAGAGACCATCACCTGGAATCTCTCTTGGTTCTGCCTGGGCTTGGCAATGGTGCTCGTTGGACTCAGAGGACAGCTGCCAGACTTCATCAGTTTCTTTATTGCCCATGGCCTACTCGCCGTCTCCTATGTCCTCAGACTCTGGGCAGCGCTGTTGGTCAAGGGCCTGGCCCACGGCGCCCTAAGGCGGGCCCTCTCGATTCGAGTCACAGTGGGTGTCGTTTACCTCTCCGTCTTCACCGGCTTGTTGTTGTCCGAGGCACCCGATCAGATTCGACTCACTTTTGTCTTCGGTGCGCAGGCCCTTGGTTTTTTTGACCTCGGCCTGGTTAGTCGTCGGCAACACTCCACCGAACGGACTTCAGGCCAACGTCTATTCTCTTTCATGGCCCTCTTTATCGCCTGCGCAATCTCGGTGAGGGCCTTCGATGCCTACGCCTACCCTTTAAATAGTGTCTTTTCGAGCTCGCCCAATCAAGCGCTCTTTCTCATTGGAGTCCTTACGGGTTTCATTCTCTGCAACATGGGTTTTGTTCAGATTCAACTGGAGCGACTCTGGCAGACCACTCGTTCGATCAGGGAGGAGTTGCAATCCTCGATTGAAATTGGCCGGCAGCTCCGAGAGAGTATTCAGGAGAAGGCAAGCCTCCTTAGTGAGAACAGCAAATGGGGCGGGTTGAGCGTTTCGGGTGCTCTCTTGGGCTCCCTGTCGCATGAACTCTCCCAGCCAGCCACGGCACTCCTCGCCAATGCCAGCCTCCTTGATCAGGGGGGTGCGAAACTCGCCCCCCATCGGCTCAGCGCAGTCTGCAAGGAGATCCAGCGAGACAGTCAACGAATTCGCGACGGCCTGCTTGGACTCCGAGGCCTGTTTGGTCGGTCGGACAACGTGGTGTCGACCTGGCCCCTGCGTGACTTGGTTCTAGAGATCACCGACTGGATCGAGGACCGTGCGGACCAAATGTCTGTTGACGTGTTCATTGAAAATGATGGGCAAGCCTGTGTGATTGCAGACAAGGGTCTTATGCGATCTGCTTTGCTCAACCTGGTAACCAATGCCTTGGATGCCCTTGAGTCTGTTGAGGGTCCGCGAGCGCTGTATCTGAGAAGTGCCCCTCAAGGAGACACAGCGGTTCTCACGATAGAGGACAACGGTCCAGGACTGAAGCCGGAGAAACAAGACAAGCCCTTTGAGCTTTTCAAGTCAGCCAAGCGCGATGGAAGCGGAATGGGACTCTGGCTCACTCGAATGATTGTTGAAAGCCAAAGAGGTTCAATTCGATACCAGAGCGCCAAGCCCAGCGGCGCGATGTTTGAAATTCGTCTGCCGGTTGCCGCGGCCACAAGCGCCACTTGAGAGCCGGGACTTAGATTTTCTTGAAGATGGTGTTTGGGCAGGTGTACTGGCTCTCGGTACTCGCAGATTCGGGGCTACCGTCTTGGCACTTGTAGATGCATGTGCGTCGGCCCTTGGTGACACTCTGCTCCGCGATGTAGCAGGGAATCTCAATATTCTGCTTGGGCTGCGAGACCGTTTTATGCACGTTGCTGCTGCCACCCTCGCATGCGAGAAGCCCAAATGCGGCAAACATCAAAACAAACATCCGCATGGCCCACTCCCTCTGAATTGCCCACATCATTGGGACACCATCGGGCATGGTGAAGTTCCCCCTGGCGAAGGGGTGCCACCCCTTGCTTTGGGCCTATTGCGGAGTTTGTGTTGTCCGTCTGCGGCGGCGCAGCCGAACGCCAAGCTGCCAGGCCCAGTGCGTAAGGAAGTAGCCGAGCACCGACGATGACAGCGCAAAGATGCACATACCGAGGAAGACCGCCAATCCAATGTCTCCAAGCTGCAGAAACACACCCAGGCCACCGTCGGCCATCATGGCCTCGGCAAACTTCTCCTGCGACACCGCACTTGTTCCATCGCCAAGGACTCGAATGCCGACGAGGTAGGCCATGAACCAGATGGGCGGGAAGGTAAAGGGATTGGTCACGAGGGTGCTGACAGCAGCAACGGGGACATTGCCTCGAATGAAGATGCATGCAAAGGCCGCAGCAGGAATCTGACCGATGGGAAGTAGAAAAGCAAAGCAAAGACCAGAGGCACCGCCCAAGGCCACGCTCCGGCGATTGACGTGCCAGAGACTGTAATCAAAAAGCCGAGGGCCAAGCCATTTCAGATACTTGTTCTGACCGAGCTTCTCCTGGTCCGGGATCCACTTCTGAATAAACTTTTTGGCCATTGACCCCTCGGGGCAGCGTTGAGTTCGCGACTGCCCCGGATCATATCAGCCGATAAAGCTCCGGCATGAGCCGTTCGCCAGAGCCACTGCTTTTGAGTCCCTCAAGCTTCGTACCCACACTCTTGGCAATGGGTGAGGCCACTCCCGTCTGAGCCGACATCTCGACGTAGTAAGAAAGGTCTTTTGCGGCATTGGCCACAGTGAATCGAAGACCACGCGGGTCGCCCTCCAGCCAAAAAGGGCGCACCCGATCGAGCGCCGCACCCCGGCCACCACCCTTCTCTAGGGTGTCGGCAAAGACCTCCAAGGAGATGCCCATGGCGTCGGCGCAGGCGGCCGCCTCTGAGAAGAGGGCCACCGAGCCCAGAGATACAAAGTTGTGCAACAGCTTGAGCCGATGGCCTGCACCCACACCACCTGCATGGGTGATGTTCTCGGCAATTGTCTCTAACAGAGGCCTTGCCATCTGAAGAGTGGCCTCTTCGGCACCCACCAGCAGATTCAAACGTCCCTCGGCGGCCTCCTTGGGGGTGCGTGTCATGGCGGCGTCCATGAATAGAATGGATTGGGCAGCCAAGGCCTTGGCCACCTTTAGAGTGGAGTCGGGAATGGCCGTTGAAAAGTCGATGACCAACTCGGGGCGATGAGACGACTGCAAAACACCCCCCGAACCCATAACCACCTCCTCGACCTGCGATGAGCCCGTGACACAAATCAGCAGCCAATCGCTGCGATCGCAGAGGGCCGAGATGGAATCCACCGAGGCTGCACCAAGCGCCAGCAGGTCCTTGGTGTCTTGATTGCCTGGGTGATTGAGAAACGAGACCGGAGAACCGGCCCGAAGCAGACAACCTGCAATGCCATGGCCCATGCGGCCCACACCCACCAAACCCAATCGTCTCTTATTCAATTGAACCTCCCTTATTCAAACGTCCTCCGAGTCGAGGTGACTATGCGGGGCAACACCACGAGGCGCAACACTGCCGGCTGAAACATCAGAGTGCCAGCGGCTGCGCATAGCCAGTCAGTTCAAGATACCCTCGACCCACCTCCTTCGCATCCCGAATCACCCGCACCGCGCCCTCCCAGTAAAACCCCCCGGTGCTCGCCCGCGCATCGATCTCTTGATCATCCATCATGGGCTCAATCAGCACAGATTCATCGCCAAGATGCAGACGAATCGCCACGGGGTATCGCGCGCCTGAGTGGGGCGACTGCCAGACTCGAATCACCTCCCATCGCGCATTCCGAATCCCGCCACGCCGTTGATGAAGACGGTCGCGCAAGTCCACCTCGGAAAACAAGGCCTGGCCCTGCCCATCACGAATTCGAAAGAGCATCCAGGATTCTCCCGAGTCCAGGTGCAGCCCCAACCAATCCCAACCGACTGCGCCCTCCATCAACAGACTGCTCGACCACTCATGGTCCAGCCAAGCCTGACCGGTCAGCGATTGCTCCGCGGCCAAATCCCCGATGCCTTGCTGGCGAACTCGGCCCAACAAGTCCTTTGATAGTCCCAGCGACGCCACGACATTCAGATGGGGCCGGCTGTAATAGTGGCTCGCCTGCTCCTTGGAGGGGCCCTTGGCCGAGAGGCCTGCATTGCCTCGCAATACAGGGAGACGATCGGTACGGGCCTGGAAGGAGAGTCGCCAGCCATCTGCAGCAATCAGGCCCCGGTAATGGTCAATGCCAGGCGCCTCGATCGCCTGCCGATCCAAAGCCCAGCGATTGAGTGTCAACGCCGTGTCGGTCTCAGAGAAGACCGCATTGGCAAAGCCTGTCCGACCCACCTGATCCGCATGAATCACTCTCCCCATGCCATCAATCGAGAGCGCTGCGTGAGAGAAAAGGAGTTGTCGGGGTGCAAAACGACTCGGATTCGCATCGGGATGCACCGTTCGGCTGCGAAAGAATGTCAACTGAAAGCCAATCGCGCGACCCATGGTCGTGCGAAGCCATCCGGTGAGGTACCACCACTCGGTTCGGTGGTCGGGGTGCCCACCATGGTCGCGCGGGAATACAAGCGGCCGGGGAGTAACCCGCGCATACGGCTTGCCTTGCAAAGGGCTCGAAGCGTGAATGACCCCACAGGGGTTGGCAAGCAATGCAGCAAGACCACACTCAAGGATTCGTCGTCGATTCATCGAATCACCAATCGGCCCGAAGGGATTGGATGAGTCGGCGCTCATCGATGCGATGCGCCATGGCCATGGCGACCAGGACCGAAATCCCCACCAGGCTCAATAGAAGCAGGCCCATCTGTACCCAGGGCCAGTCGGTCTGCATCGTCCAATGAAAGGACTCGGGATTCACCTTGTGGATGAGCACCTGACTCGTGAGCATTCCCATGAGAGTTCCCCAAAGACCGCCGAGCAGAACCAGACCCCCAAGCTCCCAGGCAATGGTTATCGAACGCTGACCTCGGGACTGGCCCATCTGGCTCAGAAGACCAAACTCTCGCTCTCTGAGCATGAGTTGCGCAGAAAAACCAATGGCCACGGTGAGCAGTGCAATCAGAATGGCCACGAGTTCGAGTGCATAGGTAATCGCAAAGCTGCGATCGAATATCCGAAGCGACATCTCGCGAATGGCCTCTGACTCCACCCATTGAATCTCACCCAACACGTCGTTGAGCGCGGCGAGTTCAGCCCGAAGGTCTTGAGCCGAATGCCTCTGTCGCCGCCAGATGGAAATCGATGAGATGGAGGGATCACCGGTGATGGCTAGGT
>DAIPXU010000047.1:0-9352 GCA_036783055.1 Burkholderiaceae bacterium
CCCATGGTTGCCCCCGAAATCACGCGAACCATCGAACTCATTGAACTCAAGCGGTTCGGTGAGGCCAAGTTGGCCATTGCGAAGGCGCTGGAATCCAAACCCCGAGACCCCCAATGGCGCTTCCTAGACGGTCTGGGCCTGGCAGAGACATGACAAGACCGCCCCGCCATCGATGCCTTCGAAGCCATTGCCGAGGAGTTTCCAGAGTTGGCCGAGCCCTACAACAATTTGGCGGTGCTCTACCTTCGATGCAACGAGCCACAGCGCGCGCGCCAAGCCCTGGAGCGTGCAATTGCCAACCGCCCCGGCTACGCCCTGGCCTATGAGAATCTGGGCGACCTTCACGCAAGCCTCGCACTCGAGGCCTACGAGAAAGGCTTGGGTGCAAGAGGAACCAGCCCTTTTTTGTCTGCCAAGCGCTCACATCTGCGCAGCCTGCCCAAGCCCGCGGCCTTCGGACTCCAGAACACACCGCCACCCCGTTCCAAACAGTAAACAGTCTTCAAAAACGCAAAGGAAAAAGAATGGTTGAACTCAAGACCAGCATGGGCAGCATCAAACTGCGCCTGCATGCAGACAAGGCGCCTGCCACTGTTGAAAATTTCATCACCTATGTGAAAGACGGTCACTTCGACGGCACGATCTTTCACCGCGTGATCAATGGCTTCATGATCCAGGGCGGCGGGTTCGACACCGCCATGAAACAAAAGCCCACGCGCGATCCAATTGCCAACGAGGCAGACAACGGGCTCAAGAACAATGCCTACACCGTGGCCATGGCCCGCACCAGCGACCCCCACTCTGCAACTGCACAGTTCTTCATCAATGTGGTCGACAACGAGTTTCTCAACTTCAAAGCCCCCACCGGCAATGGCTGGGGCTACACAGTCTTCGGTGAAGTCAGCGAGGGCAAAGAAGTGGTCGACAAGATCAAGGCCGTGAAGACCGGCAACCAAGGCTTTCACCAAGATGTGCCGCTCGAGGCTGTGTTGATCGAGAAGGCCACCGTCATCGAGTAAGCAGTGTCTTCACTGGTCCATCGGCTGGCGCTGACAGACCAACAAACCGCTCTGGTGCTCTCAGATATGCACCTGAGCGATGAGGACCCCGCACTCTCGGCCCTGGTCACCCAGTGGGTCGACCACCACATCCAACGGCGGCCCAGTTGGCTCATCATGCTGGGTGACTTGTTCGATGCCTGGGTGGGCGATGACCAGGCCAACCAGAGTCCAGCATTCACCGCGCTTTCAGGTTGCTGTGAACGTGCCCACAAGATGGGCGTGGCCATTGGTGTGATGGTAGGCAACCGAGATTTTCTTCTGGGAGACAAGGCACTTGCCCGGCTTCATGCGCAGGGCCTTGGCGACGCCTGCGAAATCCAGGCAGGGAAATCCAAGTGGTTGCTTTTGCATGGCGACACGCTCTGCACCTCGGACCGCGCTTACCAAGACTTTCGCGCAATGGTGCGCAGCCCCCAGTGGCAGGAAGACTTTCTGGCCAAGCCTTTGAGCGAGCGCCTTGCAATCGCAAAAGGCCTGCGCGAGAGAAGCGAGCAAGAGACCATGGGCAAGCCCATGGCCATCACCGACGTCTCACAGGAGGCGGTGAACGAAACACTCGCTAACCCCGATATCAATGGAATCATCCATGGCCACACCCATCGGCCCGGCCTCTATCAGAGCGACAACAAAAAGCCGCGCTGGGTGCTACCGGATTGGTGCCCCCACTCACGACGTGGTGGCGGGCTATGGATTCACTCCGAGGGCGTGGAGTCTCTGGCCCTGAGTTCCTGACGCAGCCGCTCGAGTTCGTCGGCCTGCTGGGCCACGGCCTGGGCAAGTAGCGCAAGCTCTACCTCGCGAGGGTCTTGGGCATCTTTGATGAGGCCGTAAGCGGCAAATGCATCGCCCACCCGCTGACGCGACAAGGAGTCGGCCTTGGATTCATCGACCAGCCGGGCGGGGATGCCCACCACCGTGGCCGACTCGGGCACAGGCGCGACCACCACCGCATTCGAGCCAATCTTTGCGTGGGCCCCCACGGTGAAGGGACCTAGCACCTTTGCGCCCGCACCAACAACCACGCCCACACCGAGTGTGGGATGCCGCTTCTCACCCTTGACCAACGATGTACCACCCAGCGTCACCCCCTGGTAGATGGTGCAGTCATCGCCAATCTCTGCGGTCTCGCCAATCACCACGCCGTGGCCATGGTCGATGAAAACACGCCGACCAATTCGTGCACCCGGGTGAATCTCAATGCCGGTCAACCAACGCGTGAGCATCGCGAGGAATCGAGCGAGCCACCGCAATGGACTGAGTTGCCCGAGCCAGAGTGCGTGATTGAGTCGATGGAGCCAGAGCGCATGAAGACCTGGATAGCAGGTGAGCACCTCGAACCATGAGCGGGCGGCAGGGTCTCGGGCAAGAATGGCGTCGATGTCTTCTTTGAAACGGGAGAGCGGCATCGGTCAAGCCTATCAGAGGTTCTTCTCGAGGTCGCTGCAAAGCCCCCGAAGCATCTGCACCTCATCTTCGAGCAGACCCGCTCGGGCAAAGAGTCTGCGAAGCCGCTCATCCATTCGCCCTGGATTGGCCGGATCGAGTGTTCCGGCCCGATGCGCCAGACGCATGAGATGGTCATGCAGGCCCTCGACCGCCGCATGTGTGGCTGGAACCGCCGTGGCCCGGCCCGGTCCACTGACCTGGGCCAGCGAGGGTACAAGGTGTCCTCGGGCACGAATGGCTCGACGCAGCGCATACGAGACGAGTTGCACAGCCTGAGCGAGATTGAGCGAGCCAAAGCGCTCGGAGACATCGAGCCCGCAGACTCGAGAGCAACGCATGAGTTGCTCATTGCTTAAGCCGGAACGCTCAGCACCGAAAACGATGGCAATCGATTCGTTCGGAGACGCAAGCAATGCATCAACCGCCTCCTCCATAGCCTGCTCGAGCCCAAGGCGTGGGGGCTCAAACTCTCGCGGTCGCGCCGTTAATGCCAGACTCCACCGAGTGGGCGCCAGTGCGTTCTCGAGGCCCTGGTATTGGACATGGTCAAGCACATGCGATGCACCCGCGGCCATGGCCACCGCCTGTTCATTGAGGTGCATGGTGGTTAGCGACGACTCCGCCACCACCAGCCGCGCAAAGCCCATTGTGGCCAAGGCCCTGGCCGAGGCACCCAGATTCCCGGGGTGGCTGGGACTCACCAGAACAAAGGAGGCACGATCGAAGAGATCACTCATAAAGATTTCGCTTGCCACAAGGGCGTTCCTGCACAAAGAAGTAAAATCACCGCTCGCTCTTCTTAAAAATTAAAGCCATGCATCCCATGCTCAACACCGCGGTGAAAGCCGCGCGTCGCGCTGGCGCCATTATCAACCGCGCCAGCCTAGACATCGACCGCCTGCGAGTCTCTCGCAAGGACCAAAACGACTTCGTCACCGAAGTAGACCAAGCGTGCGAGGCGGCCATTATCGAAATCTTATCGACGGCCTACCCAAGCCATGGCTTTCTTGGGGAGGACTCCGGCCTGACCGTGGGCGGGAGCAAAACGGAGCAGGCCCCCGAGAACCTCTGGATTATCGACCCGCTCGATGGCACGACCAATTTCATTCATGGCATGCCGGTCTACGCGGTCTCTATTGGCCTTATGCAAAAGGGGCAGATTACCCAGGCGGTGGTCTATGACCCAAGCCGAGACGAGTTGTTCGTGGCCTCGAAGGGCAAGGGGGCCTACGTCAACGACCGCCGACTGCGGGTCTCCAAACGAGATCGACTCGAGGAGTCATTGATTGGAACCGGCTTCCCATTCAAGCGACAAGAACAGATCGATGCCTATCTCTCGATGTTCAAGCAAGTGAGCAGTCGGGCGGCAGGACTTCGTCGGCCCGGCGCGGCGGCCATTGACCTGGCCTACGTGGCGGCTGGCCGCTACGATGGATTCTTCGAGATGGGGCTGATGCCCTGGGATGCGGCTGCGGGTAGCCTTCTCATTACCGAAGCAGGCGGCTATGTCGGCAACTTCCAAGGCGAGGCCGATTACCTCTTCTCCGAGAATATTGTTGCGGCCAATCCGAAAGTATTTGCGGCGCTTGTCTCGGTACTCTCTGCCTACGAACTTCCACCCAATCAGGCTGCGCGCGCATTTCAACCCAAGGCGGCATGAGCTCGCCCGTTGAATTAAACGGGCATACGCCCATGATGCAGCAGTACCTGAGGATTCGGGCCACCGTTCCCGATGCCTTGCTGTTTTATCGAATGGGCGACTTCTACGAACTCTTCTACGAAGACGCCGAACTCGCATCCAGACTTCTTGGCATCACACTGACGCAACGCGGCAGCAGCGCCGGCCAGCCAGTGACCATGGCGGGTGTGCCGGTCAATAGTGCGGAGGCCTATTTGGCCCGGCTGCTCAAGGCGGGGAAAACTGTCGCCATCTGCGAGCAGGTCGGCGAGGTTGGTGCAAGCAAGGGACCGGTCGAACGCCAGGTGGTTCGCATCGCAACCCCGGGCACGCTCTCCGAGGAATCCTTGCTACCGGAGCGCGCCACCCAATGGCTTGCTGCACTCTCCCCCGCCCACAGCGTGCTCTGCTGGCTCGATGTCTCCACAGGCGCCCTTCGATGGGCCGCAGTGGGACACAAGCATGGCCAGGCCGACTCGCTCGAAGACCTCAATGACCTATTGGGCAGACTCTCTCCAGCGGAGCTTCTCCTTCCCGATCGATCCGCAGCAGCACTCGCGCTCATGCACGATTGGCCCGCACGCGAGCACCCCGCATGGCTATTCGATGACCGCGAAGGCGGCCGCCTCTTAAAGGCCCGCTTGGGTGTGAGCAGTCTCATGGCCTATGAGCTCGAACCCGGACCCCAGGGCAGCTTAAGTGATATCAACCGCGAGGCCCTGGCTGCCATGAGTGCGGTGGTGGCCTACGCAGAGCGAAGCCTGGGCCGGCCACTTGCGCATCTTCAGGCCCCTGTCCTGGAGCGGGCAAGTGATCAACTCACGCTCGATGCCGTCGCGCGTCGAACCCTGGAGTTGGTGGGCAGCCTCTATGGCGATCAAACCGGAGTGAGCCTCATCGAGGCCATCGATCGATGTGAGACCGCTGCAGGCGGGCGACAACTTCGAGAGTGGTTGCTGAGCCCCAGTCTGAACAATGCCTTGGTGGCCGAGCGACACATTGCGCTGGGTGCACTGCTTGAATCGGTTGACGCCATCGATGGGATGCCGACAAATGCGCCAGCAAGTGAACACTCAAAATCCACAGCAATCGTCTCGGCCGCACTTCGGCCCATCTTTGATCTAGCGCGACTTGCTGGACGAATCGCTCTGGCCCAGAGCAAACCGCGCGACATGATCGCCCTCGCCCAGTCGCTCGAAAACGTTGCGCGACTCCATCGAATACTGAGCGGCAAGAAGTCCAGCCTTCTTGCTCAGGCTGCAGAGGCGATGTGCCATCCCGCCCTGGCCGAGGTGGCCGGCCGCATTCGAGCGGCGATTGCCGATGAGCCCGCGGCGATGCTTCGCGATGGCGGCGTGATCCGAGAGGGTTTTGATGCGGAGTTGGACTCACTGCGCTCGATTCGAACCAATGGACAGGCCCAACTCCTGGAGTTCGAGCGGCAGGAGCGCGAGGCCACAGGCATTGCCAATCTGCGAGTGGGCTTCTCGAGTGTGCACGGCTACTACATTGAGGTCACAGCGGGGCAACTCGAACGGGTTCCCACGCGATTCCAACGCCGACAGACGCTCAAGAATGCCGAGCGTTTCATCACGCCCGAGCTCAAGGACTTCGAAGACAAAGCCCTCTCGGCCCAAGAGCGTGGGCTCGCACGAGAGAAGTTTCTATTCGATGCGCTGGTCAGTGATCTGGCCATTCATGTGCCATTGATTCAGGCCGCGGCCAAAGCGGTGGCAGAAGTCGATGCCCTGCTCAGCATGGCCAGGCTCATGGGTGAGCTTGGCTGGGTTCTTCCCACGCTCTCGGATGGCCCGCAGATTCAGATCGAGCACGGCCGTCATCCGGTGCTCTGCCAACGGCTAGCAGACTTCACCGCAAACGACTCCCGGCTCGATTCCGACCGCCGGCTGCTGCTGATCACCGGCCCTAACATGGGCGGCAAATCCACCTACATGCGGCAGACGGCCCTGATCACTATTCTGGCCAGAATGGGCGCACCCATCCCAGCGCGGTCTGCCACCATCGGTTGC
Source organism: Burkholderiaceae bacterium (assembly GCA_036783055.1). GTDB lineage: Bacteria > Pseudomonadota > Gammaproteobacteria > Burkholderiales > Burkholderiaceae_A > Hahnella. The sequence continues at coordinate 6,216 of DAIPXU010000047.1, forward strand.
ATTGATCGCATCTTCACTCGCATAGGTGCTGCCGATGACATTGGCGGTGGCCGCTCCACCTTCATGGTCGAGATGACCGAGGCGGCCCTGATTCTTCATAAGGCCGGCCCCCATAGCCTGGTGCTGATGGACGAGATTGGTCGTGGCACCTCGACGGTGGACGGCTTGGCGCTGGCCCATGCAATTGCCAAGACACTGGCGGAGAAGAACCGCTGCCTCTGCATGTTTGCCACCCACTACTTCGAACTCACCAGCCTGGGCGCAAGCGTTGCCGGTGTCGTCAACCTGCATGTCAGTGCGATTGAGCATGAGCAGACCATTGTCTTTCTTCACAAGATGGAGGAAGGCCCTGCGAGCCAGAGTTTCGGGCTCGAGGTGGCGCGCCTTGCAGGCCTGCCCGATGAGGTGGTGGGCCTGGCACGCAAGCTTCAGAACCAACCCAAGCAGTTGGGGCTTTTTTAGACCATGTCACGCACAAAGACTCCTCTCGCCTGGCTCGGCGGCCTGACGCCCGAAGCGTTCATGCGACGCCACTGGCAGAAGAAGCCACTCTTCGTGAAGGGCGCCTTTCCTGATTGGCGCTCGAATCCACCCCCCGTCACCGCGCAAGAGGTTCTATCACTTGCCAAATCCAGCCCGCTGCCGGCACGACTGGTGCGCCCGGATCGAAGCCTTCTACACGCCCCCTTGCGTGCCCGCGACTTCCCTTCGCGCAAAACACCCGGCTGGACCGTGCTGGTGCAACAGATCAACACCGCACTCGAGTCCGCCGATCAATTCCTCGGTCACTTCCGCTTTCTTCCCGAGGCCCGCCTGGATGACCTGATGATTAGCTACGCGAGCGACACCGGTGGCATTGGGGCCCATGTCGACTCCTACGATGTCTTTCTGATTCAGGCCGAGGGCCAGAGGCAGTGGGAGATTGCCTGCCAGTTCGACCCCTCACTTCGGCCCAATGAAGAGCTCAAGATCCTCTCGCGCTTTAAGGCCGAGCAGAAGTGGCTCTGCGAACCGGGCGATCTTCTCTATTTGCCTCCCGGGGTTGCCCACCGCGGCATCGCCAAGGGCAACGATTGCCTAACCTATTCCGTGGGCTTTCGCTCTGCCAACCCCTGGGATATCGCCGACGAGGGCTTCGCACTTCGGCAAGAACTGCAGCCAGAGGCCACCAGCCAGTCGGCCAAGCCCGACCCATGGTTGCAGGCCACCGACGATCCGAGCCGAGTGCCCGACCGCCTAATGAACACCCTGATTGCCCAGGCCATGGCCGAGTTGCCCTCTCGGAACGAATTGGAGCAAGCCTGCCTGATCAAGCTCTCTGAGCCCCACCCCATGGCCATGCTCGAGGCGGTTCCCGATCTCTCTATGAAGTCTTTCGCGACCTGGCTTGGACGGCAGAACCCACTGGCCATGCAGCCCGGCGCCCGACTCATTCGCTGGGGCAACTGGCTGGCCGCAAACGGCGAGGCGCTGCTATTGGAGCCGGGGCTTGCAAAGAGCGAGTCGCTTGATCGGCTCCTGCACTGTCTCTGCACCGATCGCAAGCTAGGGAAAACCAATTGCATTTTTGCAAATAAAAATCCCGCACTGCAAGAGGTCTTGTATTGGCTCTATCTGCAGGCAACTTTCAGGGTTTAGGCCAGCAAACCCCAAGAAAAAAAAATCTAGAAGCGATATGATTTCAGTCGAACCAAGTGGTTTTATGGCATCGCAACATTGCTTTTAAGAGTCTGCAGCCATTGAAGCAAGTTGGTTTCGTTTAGAAATTTATCTCTCACATCTATTGATCCAAGGAAATTGAAAATGCCCAAGTCGATTCTTGTTGCGGCTCTGTTTGCTGTTGGCCTCGTTGCTTGCGGTAAGAAGCAAGAAGCTGCTCCTGCCGCTGCTCCTGCACCCGCTCCTGCCGCAACCGAGCAGAAGCCCGCTGATGCTGCCGCTCCTGCTGCTGCACCCGCTGCCGCTCCTGCTGCTGAGCCCGCCAAGAAGTAATTCTTCTTGCTGGTATGAGAAGGCAAGGCCCTTGGGTCTTGCCTTTTTTATTTGAGCAACACCCAATCCACGCCACTGTCTTGTGTGGCGCATTCAAAACGCGTTGCACCCCAATGAATGTCTGCTACGGCGCGCATTACGCAATCGGGGTGGTTGTTTTTCTGGCTCAGGTGGGCTGCAATCACCACCTGCATCTGCCCACCCAGAACTTGGCGAAGCAAATCGGCCGAGGCCTCGTTCGATAAGTGCCCATAGTCACCGCCCACCCTTGACTTCAGGCTTGGCGGATAGGGACCATCGTCCAACATTGCCTGGTCGTAGTTGAACTCGAGAAAGAGTGCATCGAGCCCCTGAAGTGATGCGATCAAATGCGGCGTGACATGCCCAAGATCAGTGACCACCGCCAATCGATGCAATGAATCCTCAATGCGAAGACATACCGGCTCACGTGCATCGTGGGGCACCGGTATGGGTTCAAGAGTTAGGCCCAGAATCTGAATTGCTTGCGAGGGTTGCAATTCAATGAGACGAATGCCCTCATCAAAACCATTGGCGGCCGCAAGCGTGCCGTGGGTGGCCAGAACAGGGAGCCCATAGGCCTTGGCCAAACGAGAGACCCCCCCAATATGGTCACCATGCTCGTGGGTCACCACAATGAAAGAGAGTTGATCGGGCGACATGCCTCGTGACTGCATGCGCTCCTCGACCTCTTTGAGGCCCAGGCCACAATCCACCAAGAAAGAGACGGGCTCCGTATCGGGGCCCAGGCTCGCCTGCACAAGCAGGGCGTTGCCATGGCTTCCACTGCCGAGACTACAAAACCGCATGCGAGGCGGAGACTACTTCAACTGATCGAAGAGAACACTCAAGACGCGCTGGGCCGCAGCATCGTTGACCACAGCGCCAGCCTGATTCCGTATGCGAACCATCGACCGCTCTCCCTCGGCCGCGACCACGATCTGGTATTGGATGGGCTGATCAGATGGTTTCGAAGAGAATAGCCGTCCGAAAAAGCCCTTCTCGGTGGTCGCCGAATCATTAAAATCTCGATATCGGACAAGGCAGGGGCGCTTGGTGCGATCGCGATCTTCGGCCGTGGGTCCGAGGCGGGCAATCGCAACGCCCGCTCGGCGCCGGGCGGGGTG
>DAIPXU010000048.1:0-9329 GCA_036783055.1 Burkholderiaceae bacterium
CAGGCTCGGGTCGGTGGCGGTGGGGCGGTGCAGATAGAGGCTGAAATCCTCGGACAAGACTTTGCGCTCGAAGATGTCGTTGCGCAGACCCTCGTAGCGCGGGCCCATGAGAATCATGTGGTGGGGCAAGGCATCGTAACGACGCCGTGTGCCGAAGTACCAAACAAAGAGGCTCATGGAGTAGTTCGACTTCTGCACCTTGCGGTCGGTCCAGACGGTGCGCTCGGTGCCAGCCAGTGCGGTCTGGTATGTCCATGCGGCATCGGCATTGGAGACCACCATGTCGGCCTCGATGCGCTCGCCACTCTTGAGCGTGACGCCTGCAGCGCGTCCCGACTCGACCACAATGCGATCGACCTCGGCCGAGAGCCGCAACTCGCCACCAACTCGCTTGAGCAGGCGGACCATGGCGCTGACAATGGCACCCGTGCCGCCCATGGCCGAGTGCACCCCAAAGCGGCGCTCGAGCGATGCAATTAGGCTGTAGACGCAGGTGACATTCGATGGATTTCCGCCGATGAGCAGTGGGTGAAAGCTAAAGACTTGTTGAAGCTTGTGGCTCTTGAAATGACGCCTTGCCATGGTGAGGATGGACTCCCAGGCACGCATGCGAAGCATGGAAGGAACCGCACTGAGTAGATCTTGGAGGGTTTCGAAGGGGGCGGTGCCGAGTTCTTGGTATCCCAACTCGTAGCAGCGCTCGGCCTCTTTCATGAAGTTGTCGTAGCCGGGGAGATCGTCGGCCGAGACCCGGGCCACCTCGGCGCGCATTCGCTCGGCATCGCCCCAGTAGTCGAAGTGGCTGCCGTCGTGGAAGCGAATTCGGTAGAAGGGTGACATGGGTCGAAGGTCGACCTCTTCGTGGAAGTTCGCACCCGCCAACTCAAAGAGCTCTTCGAGCAAAAAGGGTGCGGTAATGATGGTGGGGCCGGCATCGAAGGTAAAGCCATCTTGCTCGTAGACCACCGCTCGGCCGCCTGGGGTGTCGAGCCGCTCGAGCACAGTGACACGGTAGCCCTTGACGCAGAGCCGAATGGCGGCGGCCAGGCCGCCAAAGCCGCTGCCAATGACCAATGCCCGGCCACCGGTGCGCACCCCTGCGGTATCGCCCAATCCTGCTCTCACGGTGCCCTCTCTTTTCGCGCTTGGCCTTGCTTGAAGTGTAACTTGCAATTGACGCTAGCAAATGTCAAGAGGAAAATGCGGGAATGGCAGCCCTCACCCGTCCGAATCTCTTTGCTTTCACCGAGCTGCTCAAGCCCATTACCTGGTTTCCGCCCATGTGGGCCTTTGCCTGCGGTGTGGTGGCCTCGGGCGTGCCCATTGCCGAGCAGATGGAGTTGGTGGTCTGGGGCATTGTGCTGGCCGGCCCCATGGTCTGCGCCACCAGCCAGGCCGTCAACGACTGGTTCGATCGGCATGTCGATGCCATCAACGAACCCAACCGGCCCATTCCATCGGGGCGCATCCCCGGCCGCTGGGGCCTCTATATTGCGATTGTCTGGACAGGACTCTCGCTGCTGGTGGCCACGCAGTTGGGCCCCTGGGGATTTCTGGCCGCACTGCTGGGTCTGCTGCTGGCCTGGGCCTACTCCATGCCCCCCATTCGGCTCAAGCAAAACGGCTGGTTTGGGAACCTTGCCTGTGGCATTTCTTACGAAGGCCTGGCCTGGATTACCGGCGCGGCAGTCATGGCCGGCGGGGCGCTGCCCGATGCACGCTCAATTGCCTTGGCGCTGCTCTATAGCGTGGGGGCCCACGGCATCATGACTCTGAACGACTTTAAATCCATTGCCGGCGATCGCCGCATGGCCATTCGCTCGCTGCCGGTTCAGCTCGGTGCGGGCAATGCCGCCAAGACCGCCTGCTGGATCATGGCCCTGCCCCAACTCGTGGTGGTGGCACTTCTGTGGAATTGGGGCGCGCCGTTCTACGCCCTGGCCGTGGCCGGCCTCATCGTGGGCCAACTCTTTCTCATGCGTTACTTCATCGCCGCACCCATTGACCGCGCTCTTTTCTACAGCGGCTTTGGTGTGCCTCTGTTTGTGAGCGGAATGATGGTCAGTGCCTTCGCATTGCGAAGCCTTCACTGATCAATAGGGGGAAGACCATGCAGGCATCCAGACACTCAAGCAACAAGGGATTTGGCTGGATTGATATTGCAAGGCTTGGCCTGGTGCAGGCCTGCATTGGTGCGGTGGTGGTGCTGGCCACCTCGACACTGAATCGGGTGATGGTCGTTGAACTGGGCCTGGCTGCGGTGCTGCCCGGCGCACTGGTGGCCATGCACTACGTGGTGCAACTGCTGCGACCCCGCATGGGATTTGGTGCAGACCAGACAGGGCGTTGCACGCCGTGGATTGTGGGTGGCATGGCCATACTCGCCAGCGGCGGCTGGCTTGCGAGTCTGGGCACCAGCATCATGGGGGAGTCACCGAGCATGGGCCTGGCCGTGGTGACCCTTGGCTTTGCACTCATTGGTGTGGGGGTGAGTGCCTGTGGCACCTCGGTGCTCACCTTATTGGCCAAGCGAACCAATGAGCGGCGTCGCGCGGGTGCGGCCACCCTGGTCTGGATGATGATGATTGCCGGCTTTGCGATCACCGCGGGTGTGGCCGGTGCGCTGCTCGACCCCTTCTCGCCCGAGCGGCTGCTGGCTGTGGCCGGTGGCGTTACCTTGGGTGCATTCATTCTCACCGCTGTGGTGATCTTTGGCCTTGAGTCCCGCAGCGGGCCACTCCCCGTGGCAACACCAGATGCCGGTGTGTATCTCAACCAGCCCAGTCGTTTTCGCGAGGCCCTTCGCAGTGTTCTCTCCGAGCCCAGCACCCGGCAGTTCACCTGGTTTGTTGGCATCTCCATGCTGGCCTTCAGCACGCAAGACCTCATTCTTGAGCCCTTTGCAGGCATTGTGTTTGGCTACACGCCGGGTGAGTCCACACAACTCTCGGGCACCCAGCATGCGGGTGTGCTCGCGGGAATGATTCTCGTGGCCTTGGCCGGCAGTGGCTATGTCTTCGGACGCCGACTGGGGTCACTGCGGTTTTGGACGGTCTCGGGCTGCATTGCCTCGGCCGTGGCCCTCTGTGGGCTCTCGATTGGTGGGCAGGTGGGCATGGGCTGGCCCCTGGCACTCAATGTGTTTTTGTTGGGCTTGGCCAATGGGGCCTTCTCGATTGCGGCCATTGCCTCGATGATGCGTCTGGCCGGTGAGGGACAAGCCAGGCGCGAGGGCACTCGCATGGGCCTCTGGGGTGCCGCACAGGCATTGGCCTTCGGGCTCGGTGGCCTTCTGGGCACGAGCCTCTCTGACATTGCTCGATTCTTCATGGATTCACCGGGAGCCGCCTACGGAATGGTGTTTGCCTTCGAGGCGCTGCTCTTTTTAGTGGCTGCACAACTTGGCCGCGGCATTGCCGAACCACAGGCCATTGCCCCCAACGAACTTCCCGACGATGCCCAATGCCAAGACCTGTCATTGGCACCCCCTTCACAGCGCGCTTGATCCCATTGAGGAGACTGAAATGACTGACTACGATGCAGTGGTGGTGGGCGGAGGCCCTGCCGGTGCCACCGCCGCCGACGACTTGGCGCGCGCGGGGATCCGCGTTCTGATGCTCGATCGGGCCGGGCGCATCAAGCCCTGTGGTGGTGCCATTCCACCGCGTGCCATTCGTGACTTCGAGATTCCCGATGAAATGCTCGTGGCAAAGATCAACTGTGCACGCATGGTCTCGCCCACTGACCAACGCGTGGACATTCCCATTGAGAACGGCTATGTGGGCATGGTCGATCGCGAGCACTTCGATGAGTGGCTGCGGCAACGGGCGGTGTCGCATGGCGCCGAGCGCATCGATGGCAAGTTCGAGCGCATTGATTCCATGGATGCCCAGGGCTTTAGCCGAGTGCATTTTTTGGTTGAAGGCGCAGGCAGCCCAAGCCTTCAGAGTGTGCGGGCGCGTTTTGTTATTGGTGCCGATGGCGCGAAGTCCAAGGTGGCCGAGCAGGCCATTGCCCGATCGAACGAGGGCAAGTTTGTCTTTGCCTACCACGAGATTCTTCGCACCCCCAACCCCATTGCACTCAAGGCGGCCGATTCTGATTACGACCCGTTTCGCTGCGATGTGATCTACAACGGTCGCATATCGCCCGACTTCTATGGCTGGGTCTTTCCGCATGGAAATTATTTAAGTGTTGGCACGGGCAGCATGGACAAGGGCTTCTCGCTTCGTGGGGCCACGGCACAGCTGCGTCGCATGGCGGGCCTCGATGCTGCCGAGGTGATTCGCCGAGAGGGCGCGCCCATTCCGCTCAAGCCGCTGCCCATCTGGGACAACGGCCGCAATGTGGTGCTTGCCGGCGATGCATCGGGCGTGGTGGCCCCGGCCTCTGGCGAGGGCATTTACTACGCACTGCTCGGTGGACGCCTTGCGGCCGATGCCGTGGCCGAGAGTCTTCGCACGGGCGATGCGCGCGCACTGGCCAAGGCCCGAAAGATCTTCATGAAGGAGCATGGCCGCGTGTTCTGGGTGTTGGGCCTGCTGCAACACTTCTGGTACGGCAGCGACAAGCGGCGTGAACAGTTTGTGAAAATCTGCAAAGATCGCGACGTGCAGCAGATTACCTTTGACTCCTACATGAACAAACGACTCGTTCGCCGCAAGCCCATGGCCCACCTGAGAATTTTTGTGAAGGATGTGGCCCACCTGCTCGGCTTTGCCCGTGCATGAGTGAACGTGCACGTGTTGTTCTAGTCGCATCGTTCCTGGCCGTTCTCACCGCTGGCATTGGCGGTGGCCTCACCATTCTCGATGAGTGGTACTACGGGCTCAACCAGCCATGGTTCAAGCCGCCCGACTGGGCATTCGGACCGGCATGGACCATTCTTTTTGGACTCATGGCGTGGTCGGGGGTGCTCAGTTGGAATGCAGCGGCCGATCGGCCGGCCTTGCGCAAGCAGCTGCTGGTGCTGTGGCTGGCCAATGCGCTCTTTAACATTGGCTGGAGTCTGCTGTTTTTCTATTTGCAGCGGCCCGACCTGGCCCTGGCCGAGGTGCCCCTGCTTTGGTTATCGGTGTTGCTGCTGATTCTTCACAACCGGGGCTACTGCCCAAAGGCCGCCATGCTGCTGTGGCCTTACCTGGCCTGGGTGACCTTGGCCAGTGCAATCAACGCGGGCGTGGTGGTGTTGAATTAGCGGGAGCGGAATCGGCGGATGTATCTCGAGAAGCTCTTAGCACCGCATTGATGCGGGTCTGCCAGCGAGGAGAGGACGAACCTACTCGTCGAGCCCGTCGAGAATGGCCAGGGCCTTTTGAACATTGCCCTTGGCAGCCATGGCCCGAAAATGCACCTCTGTGTCCCAGACCGCGATGGCCTGCGCACTCATCTCCTCGATGAGTTTGTTCACACTCAGGCCACGGCTCTTGGCCATTGCCTTGAGTCTCTCTGCCGTGTCATCGGGCAGTCGAATCGTTAAGGTACTCATTGCGCGGACTCCCTGAAGAATCGGGCCAAGAAGGCGCCTGGGGTCATGACTAGAAGATCATCAAACTTCAACTCGCCCACCTCAACATCGCGTAGGTTGTGGGTAACAACCGCGGTCGCCCCGCCGGCCACTGCCAACTCAATGAGGTGGTTGTCATCTTCGTCGGCCAGATTCGGACGCCACCTGAAACTCATGCGCACCCACCTGGAAACGCTTGCCAACGCTGCCATCACCTCCAATCGCTGCTCCGGAGTGGTCTGCGTTCCCCAGACATCTCGAGAGAGCATCTCTTGATACTCCAGCCATAGGGCATTCCCAAAAATCGGTGCGATGCGCCTTGTTAGCGCCAGCTTGACGACCCGACGAGACGCGCCCCCGTCGCTTCGCAAGGCAGCGACGAAGACATTGGTGTCGAGAACGACAGAAGGCACAGTGACAGCATATATGCTGTCATAAGCCGCTGCAAGTGAGATTGGCCGAGAGGAGCCTTTTTGCATCGGCCCATGCTGGGCCCGCCCGTTCTATTGGGCCATCCGCCAGTTGAATGAGGTCCCCGCCCCGGCTCTAGCGGTTGCGCTTCACCCACTCCCGCTTCCACCGTCTATTCCTCCGATTGCTCGTTGGCATCGCCACTTGCACGCTTGTACTCCACCGGTTCGCGACCCTGGGCCGATGCACTCCATTGCATTATTCTTCTTTACAGATTCTGTTTTACGGAATATTCTTTGATGATTCGATCGTTCAAATGCTCAGATACGGAGGCACTGTTTCGCAGCGAGGGGGTCGCGCGGTTCAAGGCGATTGAGCGGGCAGCAAGGAGGAAGTTGTTACAGCATAATGACGCGGAGGAGTTACGAAGTTTGCGTATTCCTACGGGAAATATGCTAGAACCACTGAAGAGCGATCGCAACGGGCAGCACAGCATCCGAATCAATGACCAATATCGAATCTGTTTCATCTGGACGTCGAGTGGCGTCTTTGACGTCGAGATCGTCGACTATCACTAGGTAGGAGTACCAAGTATGACCAAGCTACTCGAAGAGATCCACCCAGGAGAGATTCTCCTAGAGGAGTTCATGAAACCCATGGGAATTACGTCTCGCCAACTGGCCGCAGACATTGACGTGTCTCCAAGTCGAATCAGCGAGTTGGTCAATGGGCTGCGGCCAATCACGGCCGATACGGCCATTCGCCTCGGAATCTTCTTCGGGATGGAATCCCGGTTCTGGTTGAATCTGCAGACCGAGTACGACATTCGGGTCAGTGAACGGGAGTTGCGCAGCAAGATCGCTCCGCGCATCCGGGTGTTTCAACGGGCCTAGCGGACTCCCCTACCCCTCCCGCCCCCATTCCAGCCGGGCCTCTAGGATCATGACCATGGCAAAGGTGTCGAGCTCGCAATAGCGCAGCGAGGCCTGCTCGATGCTGTGCCGCCCCTCAGGCGTGGTGGTGTTGAATTGGCTTTACTGAGGAACCTTCTCTACAAGGCGGCCGCTAACATATTTGTGCAAGACGCTCGCAATAAGCGTCTGATAGGGGAGCCCCTCTTGGAGCGCCCTCGCCTGGAGCCCCGCAAGATCGAGAGACGATATTCTTATATTTACGCGACGATCCTTTAATGCTGTTGCGTGAGCAGCAACCCGATACGCCTCCAGTTCTCGCTTGGTGGCAACCGACCTGAAGGCTCCGCCATCGAAGTCGCGAAGAACTTCTTTCTCTTCCTTAGTGAGTCGGGCCATATCGCTTTGTCCTTTCTGCATATTCCTGCGTTGCCTTTCGGCTGGGGATGATGGTCTTTAGAAAATAGTAATGCTGTTCCTCAACCACTGGGACGAGGTACACGTAGTGATCGACCTCCACCAACAAGAGTCGCTGGTTGGGATAGCGACTCGAGTTTGGATGAATTCGAATGTCTAGCAAACCGCCTTCCTGTATGGCAACCACCACTCGCTCGAACCCTATCCCTCTCTGCGAGAGAAGTTGTTCGTTCTTGTCTGCGTTCCAGTGAAATGCCTTCAAGGTAAGAATGTATCGCACTGTGTGCCTTTTGTCATCAGCTTGTGGTCTACTGATTCTTGCCTATCCAGGCCTGGGTGACTATTAGACATACGAGTGCAGTCTGGCGATAACCTTGCAGCCCGTCCCCACCCGCCCGAGCCCCCTACCCCTCCCGCCCCCACTCCAGCCAGGCCTCCAGAATCATGACCATGGCGATGGTGTCCTCTACGAACTGGTTGAAATGTAGCTTTTAGGCTACTATCTTCCATATGTACGAACTACGGCACTACGTCGACGCGGCTGGAAATGATCTTTTTGCTCGGTGGCTAGAGTCTCTGAAGGACCGTGGTGCCCGTCTAAAGATCGCTGTTCGGCTTGTTCGTGTTGCAAATGGCAATTTCGGTGACACCAAGCATGTGGGCTCCGGCGTATGGGAGTTGCGAGTGCACAGCGGCCCGGGTTACCGGATTTACTACGCGATTGAAAGGGAAAAGGTCGTCCTCCTTTGCCATGGAGGAGATAAAAGCTCCCAAAATGTGGACGTGAAAGAAGCCATAGGTCGATGGAACGATTGGAAGAGAAGGGGAACCCAGTGAGGAAAGTTGTCAAACACGACGAGTGGCTTTTTGAGCAACTCCAAGACCCTGAATTTGCGGCTGAATTCTTGAATGAGGCCAATGAGGACGACGACCCACGCACATACCTCACAGCCTTGCGTAAGGTTGTTGAGGCCAGAGGTGGGATCGCAGAGGTTGCTGAGAAAACCAAGCTCTCTCGCGAAACGCTCTACCGAACTCTGTCCGCTCGGGGTAATCCAACCATCAAAACGCTCAATGCAGTGCTCCGTGCGACCGGCCTGAAGATTGGTGTCACAGCAAACTGACCGCGGGTCGGTAGATCACATTGGGTTGGCCCCCTACCCCTCCCGCCCCCACTCCAGCCAGGCCTCTAGGATCATCACCATGGCAAAGGTGTCGAGCTCGCAGTAGCGCAGCAATGCCTGCTCGATGCGCTGCCGCTCCTCGGGCGTGATGTCCTCGAACTGCAGCCGCGCATAGGCCATGGCCGCGGCCCCGCCCTCGGCAATCTCCACATCCTCGGGGGCATCGAGTAGGTCGTTGGCGGCATCACCAAGCATCTCGGCGGCCAGGGTCTTTAGCCGGTCGTAAGGGTCTCGCAACTCGCCCGTTCTCGCATCGCGCTGCACCCAGGCAAAGCCCTGCCTGAAATTGAGCGAAGGGATCTCCACCCCATAGATGGGCTGCTCGTACTTCCTCTGCACGAACTGCGCGCTCGCCATCACTGCGGGCAGCACCTTCTTGATGGACGTGCGGCCGGGGGTCTGCGGATGGAAGTAGGCCTTGAGCGCAAGCTTGTTGAGATCGATCATGTCGCGCGGCCCGCCGGTGGTGATCTCGTCGATGAATGCCACCAGGGCATCGCGATCGGCCGGCACCAGCCCTTGCTGGGCGAACTCCTCGGACATGAGCTGCTTGCGCACATGCACAAGAATGGTGTTCTCGTGCGCCGCCCACCGAAAGCTGCTGCCCTTGTCTTGGCCCAGGGCATCACGCAGCGCGCGCACAACCGCAAAGTTGGGAAAGACGCCGGGCTGGGCGAGCAGTGCCTGGCTGCGGTGCTCAATGCGTCCATCGGCATGCATGACATGGTGCGAGAACTGAAAGGCCACCGACTCATACGGCCGCATGCGTGCAAAGAAGGGCAATGCCACGGTGCAGGTCTCGAAAGCGATGAGGTGATAGGGGTGGCACCAACTCTGCCGCTGCTGCTCGAAGAGATCGGCATCGAATATTACGACGAAGACGCACTCGCCATCCTGGCC
>DAIPXU010000049.1:0-9176 GCA_036783055.1 Burkholderiaceae bacterium
AGCGGATTGGCCAGGCCCAGCCCACAGACGATGAGGGCGGGCTGCATGGCGCGACAACGATCGAGCTGCTTGGCAAGGTCTTGCCCCTCCGAGATCTGCACACCGCTTCCTTCAAGGGCTGCAAGCTCTTGGGCCATGAGGCCGCGATGCAAATAGGGCACACCCACCTCGAGGAGTTGCATGCCCAGCTCACGATGCAGAAAACGCGCCAGTGGCAGCTCTAACTGCGAGTCGGGGAAGAAGAAGACGCGCTTGCCCTGCAGGGCCTCTCGGGCGCGTGTGAGCGATTGGGTGGCGCGGGCGCGGCCTGGGGCGCAGACATCTTCGACCAAGGTGGCACTGACATTGAATGCCGCTGCGGCCGATTCAAGCCAGGCCTGCGTGCCCTCGCCACCGAATGGGAAGAGGCTGGGAATGTGCTCCAAACCCCTGCCAACCAAGGCCTTGGCGGTGTCGGACAAAAACGGCTGGGCCAGCAGAAAGCGTGCGCGCGGATGGACCACGGGCATGCCGTTGGCGCGACGACCGGGCAGGCAGGCGACTCGGTCAATGCCCATTCGGGTGAGCGACTCAACGAGTTGGTCTTCGACCATGTCGGGAAGGCTGCCGACCACGATGAGTTCGGCCCCCTGCTCGGAGACTTCCAACTGAGGCACGAGCGCGGCCAGGCATGCGTCCTCGCCCTGTGTGAAGGTGGTCTCGATGCCGCTGCCCGAGTAGTTGAGAATGCGCACCGCGGGGGCATGCCGCTGTGAGAGACGTTCGGCTGCTCGGCTCAGATCGAGCTTGATGACCTCAGATGGGCAGGAGCCCACCAGAAAGAGCATGCGGATGTCGGGGCGCCGCGAGAGCAGCTCCTCGACCACGCGATCGAGCTCGGTGTTGGCATCGGCCAATCCGGCCAGGTCGCGGTCATCGATGATGGCGGTGCCAAAGCGCGGCTCGGCAAAGATCATGACGCCCGCGGCGGATTGAATGAGATGGGCGCAGGTGCGCGAGCCCACGACCAAGAAGAAGGCATCTTGAATCTTGCGATGCAGCCAGATGATGCTGGTGAGGCCACAGAAGACCGACTGCTGACCACGCTCGCGAAGGATGGAGTCGGGGGCCGTCTCAGAGCCACCCGATATGGGCGCGGCAATGGGCTTCCAGTCGGGATCGGCATTGGCCGTTGGGGCCAGGGGGCTGCGCGCATTCATGCACCCGCCTCCTGAACATGAAGGCGCGCATTGGTGGTTTGCACCGCGGCGCTGCTGGTGGTGGGGGCGCTGCTGGCGTTGGCATAGAGCCCCGCCTGCTGGCGCGCGAGCCGCAGCTTCCAGAGGAACTGCCCCGCATTGATGACGTAGGTGAAGTAGGCCGCAAGGGCCAGCCACATCTGCTGCTCGAAGCCGAGCCATGCCTCGCCCTGGAACCAGGCCACGAGGTAGGCCGTGTGAAGCGCAATGACCAGCATGCTAAAGACGTCTTCCCAGAAGAAGGACTCGGCAAAGAGGTATTGACCGAAGACCACCTTCTCCCAGATGGCGCCGGTGACCATGATGAGATAGAGCGTGGCCGTCTTGGCCACCACCGACCAGGCCGCCCACTCCAGGCCTTCACCGGTGAGAAGGTAGTGCACCACCAGGGCAAGACTCACGAGGAAGACGATGAACTGAATGGGCGCAAGCGCACCCTGCACAACCGTCCAGGCCGATGCATCACGCCTGCGGCGTTGCTCTTCGTTGTAGACGAGTCGCGAACCACTGGTCTGCTCTGGCGCTTGGGCCCAACCCGTCATCGGTGCGTCTCCATCCATAAGAAGGTCCTTCCGGATCTGACTCTAGGACGGCCCCTGTCAATTGTCAATTTTATTTGACATCAATTAAAGTTGACAAAGACAAAGGGTGAGCAGATAGTGGTCGACAGCCCCAACGAATGGGCGGATGATGTTTTCGATGACTAGGGGAAACCCCATGAATGCAGGCCGACCCAAACCCAGAGAGTCCGAGGACTTTCTCTCTCTTCTCACCCGAGAAGTCATCCCTCGGCTTGTGGTGCTCGAGCGTGGTGAGCGGCCCGAGTGCAAAGGTGTGGCGGCTGGTCAAGGCCTACTCGAACCGCTCTCGCAGGCCCTGTCCTTCGATCAATCCCATCCGCATTACGCCGACGTTGTGCAGCTGGCCGACCTCAGCCTGGGGTCCTCCTTCCCCGCCTGCATTGAGTTTGTCGAGGCGCGAATGGCCCGCGGCCTCCCGACAGAGTCGGTTTTTCTCGAGTTAATCCAGCCTGCGGCCCGCCTGCTGGGCGAGCGCTGGGTCATGGACACCTGCAGCTTTGCCGACGTCACCATTGGCCTGTGGAATCTGCAGCGTGTCTTCACCGAGTTGCTCGAGCGCTTTCATGCCGAGCCCCACCCGCGCGTGCCCAAGGGTGGCCGACCGGCCATCTTCCTCACCGGAATGCCCGGTGGCCAGCACCGTCTGGGCTTGATGATGGTGGGCGCTTTTTTTGCGCGTCAGGGATGGTCGGTGCAGTTGCACGAGGCCACCGAGGAGCCCAACCTTCTCGAGGCGGCCGCGCACTCGCAGAGCGAACTCATTGCCATCTCAATCGGCTCTGAAAATGAAATGAAACTGGCCGCGGCATTTATACTTCGCCTGCGTCAGATCTGTCGTCAGAAGAACAAGAATCACGTGCCTTTGATTATGATTGGTGGCCCTGCGGTCGCACTGTTCCCCACACTGGCCCAGCAGGCCGGTGCCGATCTCATCACCGGCGATGCGCCCCAGGCCGTTGCCGCTGCAGAGGCCCTTCTACTCACCAAGAAGAATCCAAATGGGTCGGATTGAAGGCGCCCGCGGTGAGATTGCTGGCCTCGATGCGCAGGCCAGTGCGGCCCTGGTTGAGGCCGCTGCCGACCTTGCACTGATACTCGATGCCAACGGCATGGTGCGCGATGTCGCGGCCAGCGCCGAGTCCTGGACGGCGCCCTTCTTTCGCAATTGGATTGGCGCGAGCTGGGAGTCGCTGGTTACCACCGAGAGCCGGCCCAAGGTGCGCGAGATGCTCTCGCTGGTGCAGTCGGGCGAGATCCATGCACGCTGGCGGCATATCAATCAGCTCCAGCCCGATGGACAAGAGATTCCGGTGCTCTTCTCGCTGGTGCGTGTGGGCAGCGATGGCCGCATGGTGGCCATTGGCCGCGACCTGCGTCCCCTTGCCACGTTGCAGTCGCGCCTGGTCGAGGCCCAGCAGCACATGGAGAAGGACTACAGCCGCCTGCGCAGGCTCGAGCACGAGTACCGCACCCTCTTTGATTTGGTGCGCGACCCCATCTTGGTTATTCGCGCACGCACCCACGAAATCATTGAATGCAATCGGGCTGCGGGCTTTTTCTTTGGCCGTGAACTCACCGCGCTCTCGGGCATGGTCTTCGATGACCTCATCGACAAGACATCCCTGCAGGCCGCGCAGCTCTTGCTGCAACAGGTCAATGGATCGGGCCGCGCGAGCGAGACCGAACTGAGCTATGGACAAGGCAGCGCGCGCGCGCGAACCGCGGTCTCCTGCCTGCGACAGGAGTCAGAGACCGTCTTTCTCATTCGTGTGGAGCCACCCAGTGGGCTGCCCTCTGCAGCCGAAGACGCCTCTGTTCTAGAGGCCATGCGCCGCGTCAGCGATGGCCTGGTGATCACCGATGCCCGCGGCATTATTCGGCATGCCAATCCCGCATTCCTCGAGCAGATTCAGGCGCCCCATGCGGGCCAGATTATTGGTGAATCCCTCAACCGCTGGCTGGGCCGCGCCAACACCGATTTGCTCGTCATGATCAATAGCCTGGCCCAAGGCGGCAGTGTGCGGCTCTTCTCCACCCAGCTCGTGAGCGAGTCGGGCCTGAGTGTTCCAGTCGAACTCTCGGGTGTCTCGTTTAATCTGGGCCCCGACACCATGCTTGGTTTTGTGGTGCGCGATGTCAACCGCCGACTCGATGTCTCGCCCGAGTCCAATGCCCCCATGGGCCGCAGCGGTGCAGACCTCGCGGCACTGGTGGGCCGCATGCCCTTGAAAGAGATTGTCGGCGAGACCGTCGATCTCATCGAGAAGCTCTGCATCGAGGCCGCGCTCAAACTCACGAAAAACAACCGCGCCTCGGCTGCAGAGATGCTTGGCCTCTCGCGCCAAAGCCTCTATGTGAAGCTGCGGCGATTTGGCATTGAAGGGCCCGAAGACGACGAGGAGTGAGGCAGAGGACTCACCGGCCGCGGCCTCTTCTGCTTCGCCCTCTTTTGTTGTTCTTGCACTGACTCGCCTGCGCAGTTCATCGATTGGCTGGGGCCTCTGGCAGTTGGCTGCATCGGTTCTTCCTGCGAGCGCCCCCAAGCACCTTTTGTTTGACAAGACCCTGGGCTCGGGGCGCGAGGCGGGCTTTGGCCTGGCACCCGGTCTCGATCACCAGGGCTATCTGGCAGCCTTCAACGATCCAATGGCTGCGGAATCGTTCTTCCATTCGGGCGATCGGCTTGCCGCCTACGCAGCCCACGCCATTGAGACGGCGGTGTTTCTGTTGGCGCCCTATTCGGTTCGAGGCAGTTGGTCGGGCCACCGCCTGGTGGCCAGCCCTGCACTTGCCGTGGCCGCTGGCCAACCCATCGCCGCACTGACTCGGGCATCGATTCGCCCGCACAAGGCTGCGGCCTTCTGGGCCCGCTCTCCCGCGGCCGAGGCCGACCTCAAGAGTGCGCAAGGATGCCGGCTTGCTGCAGGCCTTGGCGAGGCGCCCTTGCTGCGACAGGCCACATTCAGCGTGTGGGAGTCGACCGAGGCCATGACCCACTACGCCCATAGCGGTGGTCACCACCAGGCCATTGCCTCGGCCTATGCCAACGGGTTCTTCTCCGAGACCATGTTCGTTCGCTTTCGCATTCTGGCAGCGCGGGGTCAGTGGCAAGGCAGCCCTGCATCGGCACTCTGCCAATCCCCGCAGCAAGCAACACGAACTGCAGAGCAAGCGGCGCAGCAAGAGGCCATGCATGCGTAGCCCATCGGGCGGTGTTCAACGCAGTGTGATTGTGGTGGGCGCGGGTATGGGTGGTCTGGCCTGTGCGGTCGATCTGGCGCGCCAGGGTGTTGCGGTCGATGTCTTTGAATCGGCAGAGGCCCCGGGGGGCAAGATTCACCAACAACTCATTGCACAGCGGCCGATCGATTCCGGCCCCACAGTGATCACCATGCCGTGGGTCTTTGAAGACCTGCTGCATGCAGCCGGCAGGCGTCTGAGCGACTACGTGGAGCTGCATCGGCTGCCGATTCTTGCGCGCCATGCCTGGGATGCCGACCAGTGGTTCGATCTGCACGACAACCCACAGGCCACCGAGCAGGCCATTGCCGAGTTCGCCGGTGGCGATGAGGCCGCCCGCTTCGTGCGCTTTTCGCAAGAGGCCAAGGCCCTCTATTCACGGCTCGAGTCGGGCTATATGCGATCGAGTCGGCCAAGCCTCTGGTCGATGAGCACCGACCTGGGGCCCGCGGGCCTTGCCTTGCTCGCGAGCATTGGGCCCATGCAGAGCCTCTGGAAGAGCCTGGGCCGGCATTTCAAAGATGCCCGGCTGCGCCAGTTGTTTGCGCGCTATGCCACCTACTGCGGCGGCTCGCCCTGGCAGGCCCCGGCCACCTTGATGCTCATTGCCTACGTTGAGATGCGCGGTGTCTGGCAGGCCCGCGGTGGCATGCAGGCACTGGGCAATGGAATGGCCAAGGCCGCCACCGACTTGGGTGCGCGGATTCACTACGAAAAAGATGTGGTGGAGATACTGGTCAACAATGACCGCGCAAGTGGTGTGCGACTGGCCAGTGGCGAGGAGTTGCACTGCGATGCGGTGGTCTTCAATGGCGATGTGGCAGCGCTCTACGAGGGCCTCCTGGGCAAGAAGGTGCGCAAGGCCGTGCGCGGCAAAGAAACACGGCCTCGGTCTCTGTCGGCACTCACCTGGGCGATGACGGCGAGCACCGACTGTCGGCTCGACTTCCACAATGTGTTTTTTCAGTCGCCCTATGAGCAGGAGTTCAAAGACATCTTCGATCGCGGCCGACTGCCCAGGCGCCCCACGATTTATGTCTGCGCCCAAGACCGTGGCCCGATGGGTGCCACCGCGCATCCCACTGGCAGCGGTTCTGCGGCGCCAGGCAACGCGTCTGTGAATGCCACCCCAGGGGGCGATGAGCGCCTTTTCCTTTTAATCAATGCCCCTGCCAGAGGAGACGCAGGGGCGGCCTTTTCCAATCAGGAGTTCGATGCATGCACGAGCAGCGCCTTTACTCACCTCTCACGCTGTGGCCTTCGGCTCGACCCGCACACCAGTCTCATGGCCTTGACCACGCCAGTGCAATTTCACCGCCGCTTTCCGGCCACGGGCGGCGCACTCTACGGCCGAGCGCCCCACGGCTGGACCTCCATCTTTCACAGGCCCTCGGCCCAATCGCAGCTGCCGGGGCTGTTTCTGGCGGGGGGCAGCGTGCATCCGGGCGCGGGGGTTCCAATGGCAGCGCTCTCGGGTCGACTGGCGGCCGCAACCCTGATGGCACACCTCGATTCGATCAGTTCGTCGAGCCGGGTGGTTATCTCTGGTGGTATGTCGATGGGCTGAGTGACTGCGGTCAGCATGGCATTACCGTCATCGCCTTCGTTGGCAGTGTCTTCTCGCCTTACTACCACTGGGCCGGCGCTGGCCAGGGAAGGGCCGACCCCAACAACCATGTCTGTTTGAATGTTGCGCTGTATTCCCCGGGCCAATCGCGCTGGTGCATGACCGAGCGCAGTGCGCGTTTCATGTCGCGCGATGCCCAACACTTTCAGATTGGCCCGAGCCGGCTTGAGTGGACTGGGCGCGAATTACTTATCGATGTGGATGAATGGTCGGTGCCGATTCCGAGAAAAGTACGCGGCCAGATTCGACTCAGCGCCGATCGATTCTTTCACTACCAGCAGCGCATCGATGCCAATGGGCGGCACCGCTGGGGGCCACTTGCACCGAAGGCCCGCATCTCCGTTGATTTCGACTCGCCCAAACTGCGCTGGGAGGGCCATGGCTATCTCGACTCCAATGAGGGCGATGAGCCCATTCATGTGCCCTTTCATGAGTGGGACTGGTCACGCGCAGAACTCTCCGACGGCAGTGTGGCTGTGACCTACGATGTTCGCGATCGTGCGATGACGCAGGCCGCGGCCGACGAGAGTTCGCGGCTCATTACTGCGCGGTTTCATCCGACGGGCGAGGTGAGCGAGTTTGCGCTGGGCACACGTCAGAAGATGCCCCGGGGCCTCTGGGGCGTGGACCACTCGATTCGCTCAGACCCGAATGCCGCGGCACCGCGCCTTCTGAGATCACTCGAGGACACACCCTTCTACATGCGCTCGGTGGTCGGGCAGACTCTGCTGGGCGAGACAGTCGAGGCCTTCCACGAGACCCTGTACCTGCCGCGGGTTCGATCAGGTGTTGTGCGTTGGATGCTGCCCTGGCGCATGCCCCGACGCATATAGCGACTTGGCAATGCGCTCGCGCTCGGCGAGCGTAATGAAGAGATCGACCATCCAGCCGGCCTTCTCCTCCACGGTTCGCGGCGGAATAATGCGCATGCTCACACCGGCGGCATCCACCAGAAAACGAATGGCCGCCAAGGGCCTGTGGCCACGTGGCATCTTTGGTGCCAGCAGCATCGATGGCACGCTCTGGGCGAGCCGCTGGAGTTTGCGAATGCCCGGCACCACGGCGCGGCGATCGACTGCGTTGCAATCGACACGACGAATCTCGCGGCCAATGTCGGCATAAATGTGGCGTGCGGCCAATATGGCGGGCCGGCAGCCACGCGGCAGGAAACAGACGCCCTCTTCGGCGCGGCTGTAGAGCTCATCTGCGGCAAGCAGCAGGCGCTGGGTGACGCGGGCAATGCCGGCACATGCTTGGGGCTGCGCAAGCCATGCATCGGGATCCACGCCCTCTTCGCGCAGCCACTGGCGCGGCAGATAGAGCCTGCCCATGCGGGCGTCTTCGCCCACATCGCGGGCAATGTTGGTGAGTTGCATGGCCACACCGAGCTCGCAGGCGCGGGCCATTGCGCGGGCCTCGCGCACGCCCATGATGAGCGCCATCATGGCCCCCACAGTGCCAGCGACTCGTGCGCCGTAATCGTGAACGTCTTCTAAGGTTTCGTAGCGCTTGCCCTGGGCGTCCCACTCAAAGCCCTCGAGCAGGGCCAGCGGCAGGCGACGCGGAAGGCGGTACTCGCGCACCACGCGGGCAAAGCCCTGGTCGGCCGCAATGGGAAATGGCCGCTCGCAGTAGATGGCATCGAGTCGCGCATGGAGTTCGCGCATGACCTCGGGGCTGGCGCCGGATTGGTCGACTGCATCGTCTGCCACTCGGCAAAAGGCATAGAGGTCGACAGCGGCGGCACGAATGCGCGCGGGCAGCAGCCGCGAGGCGGCAAAGAATGTCTTGGAGCCATCGCGCATGAGCGCATCTTGCGGCACCTGTGCGGGGCCGCGCGCGTCTTGGGCAGAGGCGTTGGTGTCTAGACGCACACGGGCACCAGAGAGTCGAAGGCCTTGGCCGAGGTGAGCACCCCCGGTATGCCCGCACCGGGATGCGTGCCGGCCCCGACGAGGTAGAGGCCTTTGACATCTTCGCTGCGGTTGTGGGGTCGATACCATGCGCTCTGCAAGAGCCTGGGCTCCATGCCAAAGGCCGCGCCCTTGAATGACAAGTAACGCGATTCGAAGTCGGGCGGGGCCACGAGCTTGGAGGTGACAATGCTCGCCGAGAGGCCGGGCAAAACAGTGTCTTCAAGGTACTTTTGAATGCGGAGTCGATAGGGCTCGCTCATGGTGCTCCAGTCGATGTTGGCATCGAGGTGGGGCACGGGCGAGAGCACATAGAAGGTGTCGCAGCCGGCGGGCGCCACGTTGTGCGTCGAGGCGGGCAGGGCGGCGCCCGCCGACCTGCTGCGGCTGTTCGCCGCGTTGCCCGAAGCGGCGTTCACCTGCGACATCGTGACCGGGGCCCTCGTGGTGCACGGCCACGATCCCGTCGCGGCGGTGGAGTCGCTGGGGGCGCACGTGGCAAGCGTCCACGCCACCGACGCGGTGGCCGGGGCGTTCGCCGGCCGCGGCCCGGCGGGGGTTCGGGGGGAGGGGGAGG
>DAIPXU010000050.1:0-9087 GCA_036783055.1 Burkholderiaceae bacterium
CGGCCGCGGCGGCGGCCGCCGCGGCGTCGGCGGCCGGGTCGATCAGGCCATCGACCAGCTCGTCGATGCGCATCTCGTCGCGCTCGATGCGAGCGACCATCGCGAGAATGTCGGCGATCGTGGTCGGGCAGGCCGCGATCGCGAGGATCATGTGCTTGAGCCCCTCCTCGATGCGCTTGGCGATCTCGATCTCGCCCTCGCGGGTGAGCAGTTCGACCGAGCCCATCTCGCGCATGTACATGCGAACGGGGTCGGTGGTGCGGCCAAACTCGCTATCAACAACGGTCGAGAGGGCGGCCTCGGCCTCCTCTTCCGCGTCATCGGCATCGCTTGCGGGTGTATTCGAGGCCAGCAAGAGGGTCTCGGTGTCGGGAGTGGACTCGTAGACCGAGATGTTCCACTCCTGGAAGGTCGCGACGATCGATTCCATTTGATCGGAATCGATCTGGATGTCGGGAAGGTGGTCGCTGATCTCCGCATGGGTGAGGTAGCCGCGGTCCTTGCCCAAGAGAATGAGCGACTTCAGGCGGGCCTTGCGGGCCTCGAGTTCCTCTGCGGTGAGTGGCCCCGAGGGCATGAACTCGAGAAGTTTTTTATCACGCGACCGGCGACCGCCACGCTTGGGCACCTGAACCACTTCCACATCAACAGCGACATCGGTGTCCTCGGCCTCGTCATCGGCCTCAGGGATGGATGCGTCCACATCGCCCTCGGCCTTGGCCGCTTTGGGGGGGCGACCGGGACGGCCCCGTTTAGCAACTACTGGTTTTGTCGCGGGGGCCTTGGTGGCCCCTGGCTTCGCAGCGGGAGCAGCCTTTGACACCTTGAGCGGCTCTTGGGCCTTGCCCGCGACCGCTTTACTCACCACGGGTCTGGCGGGGGCCTTCACCACTGGTTTTGCCGCCGCGGCTTTAGATACCGTTTTGGTCGGTGCCTTTGCTGGCGTCTTGACAGTGGCCTTCAGGGGCGCCTTTGGCGTCTGGGATTTGGGCGCGGTGGCGGCTTTTGAGGGCGCCTTGGCTTTGGGGGCCAATTTTTCGGCAGACTTTGAGGCCCCTTTGGGCGCGGTCTTGGAGGCCGTCTTGACGGTCGCTTTGGGGGCGGCTTTGGCGGCGGTCTTCACCACGGCTTTCTTTGGCTGTTTGGCGGGTGCCACTGCCTTCTTACCGGTTTGGGCCCCTGCCTTGGCGGTTGGCTTGACCGGCGTGCCCCTGAGTTTTGCAATGGCCTTGGCCAGGGCCGCATCGGCCGACTGACTCGGCTTGGCAGCCACTTTGGCGGACTTCACCGCCTTGACAGCTGCCGCAGTTGCGGCTTTGGATGAAGCGGATTTCGAGGCCTTCGACGAGGCGGGCGACTTCTTGGCGCGAGTATCTGCCACGCAATCACTCCATGGAATCGGATGGATGCCCGCGCTGAACGCGAGGGATCGACAATCGGTTTAGGGAACCGGTAAGTATATCAAATTCAGTAGAATTTCAATCGTTTTCAAGGGGTTATTCGGCACTGGGCCGCTGCCGACGGGCCGCAAGCTCCGCATTGACCTGTCGCAGGGCGTCCATTGCGGACGCATCGGACTGCGCCCTTGTGGCCAACTCTGCCGCCTGCTGCTCGAGCGCACGACGCTCGAGGCCGACTTGGATGGTTGCAAAGTCCGCCTCGGGATTGTTCTCGATCTCCAACTCAGACCGCATGGCCTGCCGAAGCCGGTCACGAAATGCCGGGGGCACCGTCTCCTGCTCGAGCATCTCGTGGAGCGAGGCAAAGTGTCCGATCTCACCGCTTCGCTCGATGAACCACGCAAGCAGCGTCCTGTCGGCCGACTCAAGCGCCTCTCGCGCAAGCTCGGTGAGTTGATTGGCCATGGCTGGCCGCTGAACCAGCGCCTTCCAGAGCCGATCGCCCAGGGTCAGCACCGGTCGCCGCTCACGGCCCTCAGAGAGGGGCGCAACCCTCTGTAACCCCCGTTGGGCGGGAGTGCTTGTCTTGGATCCGTTCGACCCGTCGGGCCGGTTGGCCCAATTCGACTCATTGCCCCCGATGGCCCTCGACGCCTGTGACAAGCGCGGGGCACCCATTCCCAGGGTGGCCGTGTCGGTGCGCAGGCGATCGGCCAATTCAAGCGCAATCTGTGATTTGAGTTGGCAATGGGGCATGAGGGCGAGGAGTCTTTTGGCCTCTGAGGTGGCAAGGCTGCGCCCCTCGGCGGTTGCAAGGTCTTGGCCGTCGACGGCGCGGGACTGAAGAAAACTCGAGAGTGGCTGGCCCTTGGCCACGTAGTCCTCTAGCGCCTTGGCGCCATGGGCACGAACAAAGCTGTCGGGGTCGTGCTCGGGGGGCAAGAAGACAAACCGCATCAAGGACCGCTCGTTGACCGAGGCCAGCGCAATCTCCAGAGCCTTCGCGGCGGCCCGACGCCCTGCCGCATCGCCGTCAAACATGAAGACAATCTGGCTGGTGTGTCGCAGCAGCATGCGAATGTGGTCGGCTGTCGTTGCGGTGCCGAGGGTCGCCACCACATGCGAGAGGCCATGCTGGGCCAAAGCCACCACATCCATATAGCCCTCCACCACCCAGACCTGGGCGGACGCACGAATGGCAGCCCGGGCCTCGAATAGCCCATAGAGTGTCTGGCCCTTCTGAAAGACAGGCGTCTCTGGAGAGTTGAGGTATTTGGGCTCATCCGCGCCCAGGGTGCGGGCCCCGAAGCCAATGACCTCCCCACGCGGACTCAGAATCGGGAACATCAGCCGATTGCGAAATCGGTCATAGCGTTTGCTTCGGCCCTCATCGTCGCTCGAGATCACCAGGCCCGCCTCAACCAGGTCTTCACTCTCATAGTCGGCAAAGACGGCCTGCAACGATTGCCAGCCCTCGGGGGCGAATCCCAGGTGATAGCGGGCTGCAATCTCGCCCGTCAGCCCCCTGCCCTTGAGGTACTCAATCGCAGGCGGGGAGTCCTTGAGGCGGCGTTGATAAAACTTCGCAGCGGCCAAGCAACGGTCCTGGAGCGATTGCCGATGCGCACGATTCTGATGGTCCACGGCGGTGTTCTCCGCCTTCGGAACCTCCATCCCCACCCGGTGGGCCAATTCCTCGACAGCCTGCGGAAAGCTCAGGCCCAGGTGTTCAATCAGAAAGCCAACAGCGGTCCCGTGGGCCCCGCATCCAAAGCAGTGATAAAACTGCTTGGTGGGGCTCACCGTAAATGAGGGGGACTTTTCTGTGTGGAAGGGACAAAGGCCCGAGAGATTTGCGCCCGCCTTCTTGAGTTGGACGTGGGCGCCAACAACTTCCACGATGTCGACTCGTTGAAGCAAAGAGTCGAGGAAGGATTGGGGAATCATCCGGCTATTCTGAAGACTTCCCCGATGGACTGCAGAGCAATGTACTGCAGGGCAGAAGACTGCAGCGGTTTTCTAGTGCGCGCCCCGCAGAGTCTCGGGGGCAGCCACGAACGAGACTTAATACTTGCGAGCGGGAAGCATCTGGCTGCGAACGCGCTTGTAATGGCGCTTCACGGCAGCCGCCTTCTTGCGCTTGCGCTCGGCCGTGGGCTTCTCATAGAACTCACGCGCGCGAAGCTCGTTGAGGAGGCCAATTTTTTCAATGGTGCGCTTAAAGCGCCGCATGGCGGCCTCGAAGGGCTCATTTTCTTTCAGGCGAACTAAAGGCATTGGGAAAGTAACTGGATCGTCAATAGAATCAGAAATTATGTCCGACAAAAGACCGATGCGCAAGCCACTCTGTGTTCTTGGAATCGAGACCTCGTGCGACGAAACGGGCCTGGCCCTGCTTGAAATCCATGGCGAGGGGCCTTCACCACAAGCCAAAATCCTAAGTCAGTCCCTACACTCTCAGGTCGACCTGCACAAAACCTATGGTGGCGTGGTGCCCGAGTTGGCCTCGCGCGACCACCTACTGCGCATCGAACCCCTGCTCAGAGACTGCCTGGCCCAGGCCAAGCGAGAACTCGCCGACCTCGACCTCATCGCTGTCACCGAGGGCCCTGGCCTGGCGGGCGCCTTATTGGTGGGTACAAGCTTTGCCCATGGACTCGGTGCGGCAACAGGCACACCGGTGATTTCTGTCCATCATCTTGAAGCCCATCTCATGTCACCGCTGCTGGATCCCAAGGCCCAGTCGCTGGAGTTTCCCTTCGTCGCCCTGCTCGTCTCGGGTGGCCACACCATGCTTCTTGACGTTCGAGGCATCGGCGAAGTCGAACTGCTCGGGGAGACCATCGACGATGCCGCGGGCGAAGCCTTCGACAAATCGGCCCAGATTCTCGGCCTGGGGTATCCCGGCGGGCCGGAGATTTCAAGATGGGCGGAAAAAGGCGCGCCGGGGCAGTTCAAGTTGCCACGTCCTCTCAGAGGACGAGAGGGTCTCGATTTGAGTTTTGCGGGGCTCAAGACCGCGGTGCTCACCCAAGCGAAGAAGAAGGCCCCCCTCGAGGACCAGGACCGAGCGAATCTGGCTGCCGAACTTCAGCAGGCGATTGTCGATGTCTTGGTGGATCGATCGCGCCGAGCGCTCTTACAAACCGGCCGAAGCAGGCTGGTGGTGGCCGGTGGCGTGAGCGCCAACCGACTGCTCAGACAAGCCCTTGCCCAAGAGGCCACCGACATTGGCGCAGTGGCTCACTTCCCGCCGCCTGCTTTGTGCACGGACAACGGCGTCATGATCGCCTGGGCGGGGGGTCTTCGCGCTTGGTATGGCGATACAAGCCCGCCGGGCATCCGGGCTCAGCCCCGATGGGATTTGTCGTCCTTGCGTCCCCCGAAGCCCGCCTCCGACCCCGAGAGCAAATCACGAATGTTTTTGTGATGACGAATCAGCAGTAAAACCGTCATGGCGAGCACGGCCCAGAAAACGGTGTCCATGCCATGGGCCCAGAACCAGACCAGAGGTGCAATGGCCGAGGCGGTCAGGGCAGAGAGCGACGAGATCTTGGTCGCTACAAAAACCAGCAGCCAAGCTCCCAAAATGGCCAAGCCCACAGGCCACGAGAGGGCCAAAAGAACACCGAGGGCAGTGGCCACCCCCTTGCCTCCCTTAAAGCCAAAAAACACGGGGAACAAATGCCCGAGGAAGACCCCAATTGCCGCCAAAGCCAGTGTGGTGGATGAGCCGCCCTCGGGGCCAACCCAGGTGGCAAGCAGCACAGCGATGGCGCCCTTGCCCGCATCGCCAATCAAGGTGAGTGCGGCGGCCTTCTTGTCACCGGTGCGAAGCATGTTCGTGGCGCCAGGATTGCCCGAGCCAAAGCTTCTGGGATCGGCCAGGCCCCGCAAGCGGCTGACCAGAATGGCCGATGAGACCGAGCCAATCAGATAAGCAATCACAAAAACCGCTGGATCCAGAGGAACCAGAAAGTCGGGGGCCAGGGCCGATTCGATTGGGCGGGATTCGCTGTTGGGCATCTGCGCAGTTTATGCGCGTGGATGGTGTTGGGCATGCAGCCTTGCAAGCCGCTCTCTGGCGACATGGGTATAGACCTGGGTGGTGGAGATGTCTGCGTGGCCCAGGAGCATCTGCACGGCACGCAGGTCAGCGCCATGGTTGAGAAGGTGTGTGGCAAACGCATGGCGCAGGCCATGGGGCGAGAGGGCCCAGTCGATTCCCGCCGCCCGGGCATAACGGCCAATCAATTGCCAGAAGTACTGGCGCGTCATGGGTCCTCCGCGTTCGGTCACAAAGACCGCATCGGAGAGTTGCCCACCCAGAATGGAGGCGCGGGCCTCGGCCAAGTACCGCCCAATCCAGTGGCCCGCTTCTTCACCATAAGGCACCAAGCGCTCCTTGTTGCCTTTCCCCATCACCCGCACCAGCCCCTCGGAGAGCCCCAAGCCGTTGAGCCGAAGTCCAACCAACTCGGAGACCCGCAGGCCAGTGGCATAGAGCAACTCGAGCATGGCCCGGTCTCGGAGGCCACGCGCCTGCTCGGTGTCGGGTGCAGCCAAAAGACGCTCCACCTGCGCCTCGGTGGGTGCCTTGGGAAAACGCTCGGCCTGTCTCGCAGACTTGATCTGCTGGCTGGGGTCATCCGCTCGCAGGGCCTGTCGAACCATCCAGGAGAAAAAGCGCCGAAAGCTCGAGAGCCGTCGATTGAAACTCGACGGTCGAAGGCTTTTGAGTCGCGCAGAGAGATAGGTCTGCAGGTCCACGGGTTGGCTCAGCGCAAGCTTCGGGTGTCCGTTCTTCAAAGACCAGATGGCCAAATCAGTGATGTCCCTGCGATAGGCCTCTCGGGAATTGGCGGCCAAGCCATCTTCAAGCCAAAGAGATTGAATAAAAAGTGCGATCAGGTCCTCATCGGCCTTGGCCAGCGAGGCTTGATCGGTGGTCTTGCTCGCTGCCTTCATGGCAGCGCCGACTCGAGTTCGCCCTGGGCCAATGCCCAACGCACATGTCTCACTACCATGGGATTGGCATCATTCAATCGGCGCTTGAGGCTCTCGCGAATGGAGGCCTTCTCAACCTCGATCGCCGATCGCAACCCGTTGCCCAATCCCACTGCAATGTTTCGAAGCCAGCGGTCATAACCGATTCTCAAAATAGCACTGCCCGCGTGCCGCTCATGAAACTGCTGCGCAGTCCAAGAGAAGAGTTCAACCAACGTGGCGTGATCGAGACCATGCCGTGGCAAGAAATCTGGAATGGCGCGCATCTGCGCATAGCGATTCCACGGGCAAACCAATTGACAGTCATCGCAGCCATAGACCCGATTGCCCATTAGGGGACGCAGGGGCTCTGGAATATCCCCCGCATGCTCGATCGTTAGGTAAGAAATGCAGCGCCTCGCGTCGAGTGAAAAAGGTGCGCGAATTGCCTGCGTGGGGCAGACCTCGATGCAGGCCTGGCAACTTCCACAATGAGAGGAGGTGGCCTCGGCGGCCGGCAACTCAAGCGTTGTGAGTAGGCCCCCGAGGAAAAACATCGAGCCTTGGTCACGGTTGAGCAAGAGGGTGTGCTTGCCTCGCCAGCCAAGCCCTGCGGCCTGGGCCCACTCGACCTCGAGCAGGGGTGCCGAGTCCACGCAGGCTCGGAAGTCGCCCGCCGCGATTTCTGAATTGATTCGATCGGCGAGACGGGCCAGCCGGCTGCGAATCACCTTGTGATAGTCCCGGCCTCGGGCATAGAGCGAGACAACGGCCCGCTCGGGCGCATCGAGCGCCCTCAACTCTTGCGCCTGCCACCCAGAGTCCATCGACGAATCGGCCCTGGTCGGCAGGTAATTCATGGTGACCATGATCAGGCTCTTGGCATTCGCAAGCAGGCCCTGGGGATCGGCACGGAGGGGCTGGCTTCGTGACAAATAGCCCATGTCTCCCGCCGCACCCTGATGCAGCCAATCCGAGAAGCGGGCCATGGCGGGGCCCACATCGTGGTGGTCGATCCGAGCAATCCCCACCGACGAGAAACCCAAGTCGCGCGCAGCCTGTCGAATGCAGGCGACAATACTGTCTTGCGCTGGACTCACCCGATGATTCACTGACATTTCATGATTGTTGATCGCAGCACCATTCGATTCAATCGCGTAAGCGAGCCGGGCAGTATGTTCCTGGCCGAGGCCATCGCACAGTCCATTGAATCCCTCGACATTGGTGCAATCTACCTGAGCGGAAGCCTTGGAGCAGGCAAGACCACCATCGCCCGCGGTATTCTGCGGTCGCTGGGGGTCGAGGGTCGCATCAAGAGCCCCAGCTTTGCCATCGCTGAGCTCTATGAACTGCCCGATCGTCAAATCCATCACATCGACCTCTATCGATTGCAAGATCGGCTCGCATGGAGAAGCGCTGGACTGCGAGAGGCCTATGGGCCTGGTCGGTTGGTATTGCTCGAGTGGCCCGAGCATGGCGATGGCCTTCCAGGCGCCGATCTAATGGTCTCGATCGATTGGTTCAACGAGGAGGCCGAGGGCCCACGGCAAGTCACGCTGAGCGCAGCCCGCCCCGAGGTTCTCGAAGCAATTGATACTGCGATCGGCAACGCACTCGAGAGGTCGCCATGAAGCGCCGCTCGCTCTTGCTCGGTTCGGGAGGGGCGCTGCTGCTTGGCTTGTTTGGGCCCTCAGGGGCGCTGAGTGTTGCCGCGGTGCGGGTCTGGCCCGCCAACGATTACACCCGTGTCACCATCGAGCACGACTCCAAAACCCTCGCCTTCAAGACCAGTCTTCTCACCGCGCCCGACCGGCTTGTGGTCGACCTCGAGGGCCTGCAACTGAGTCCCATGCTCAAGGAGTTGGTTGCAAGAATCCAGCCCAACGACCCCTTCATTGCCCAGGTTCGAGTCGGCCAATACCAGGCCAATACCGTGCGACTGGTCTTCGATTTGAAACAGGGCATCCGACCGCAGGTCTTCACCCTAGAACCCGTCGGACTCTACCAACACCGACTCGTCATCGACCTCTATCCAACCCAAGAGGTCGACCCCCTTCTCGCCTTTTTGCAGAGCTACGAGCAAGACCGGTCGCAATCCGGCAAGGCCGCCCCCCCAGAGGAGCCCCCCAAACAATCGGCGCAGGCCGGGCCATCGGAGGCAAAGCCGTCTCCCGCCCCCGGGGGCAAGAAGCCGACCGTCTCGCGGCTTGTCACCATTGCCTTGGATCCTGGCCATGGTGGAGAAGACCCAGGGGCCGTGGGCAAAGGAGGTACGCGCGAAAAAGACGTGGTTCTTCGGATCGCGAGGCTACTCAAGAGCGAGCTCGACTCACAGCCCGGCGTTCGCACCTATCTGACTCGAGATGGCGACTATTTCGTTCCCCTGGGCAGGCGAGTGGAGAAGGCACGTCGAGTGGGCGCCGATCTCATGGTCTCAATCCACGCAGATGCCTGGGTCTCACCCAAGGCCAAGGGCTCATCGGTCTATG
The DNA here is from genome assembly GCA_036783055.1 of Burkholderiaceae bacterium. Lineage (GTDB taxonomy): Bacteria > Pseudomonadota > Gammaproteobacteria > Burkholderiales > Burkholderiaceae_A > Hahnella. The sequence continues at coordinate 8,876 of DAIPXU010000050.1, forward strand.
TGCTCTCACAGCGCGGGGCAACCAGTGCCGCTGCGCGATGGATGGCCCAGAAGGAGAATGCCTCCGATGCCATTGGTGGAATCAAGCTGGGCTCAGGCGATCAGCAACTTCAGCAGACACTTCTCGATATGTCGACCACTGCGCAAATCAAGGACTCGCTCAAACTCGGCAACGCGGTTATTCGGCACATCTAAGGGGTCAATGAACTGCAC
>DAIPXU010000051.1:0-9077 GCA_036783055.1 Burkholderiaceae bacterium
ACCGGCTCGAGTTGCAACAGATGCCGGATGGGTCAAGCCGAGGTGTCCTAACAGGAAACCCCGCCCATATTCGTCAGCGCAGGGCTGTGGAAAATGAATGGATGGTGGGAAATGCCACTCGAATTGATTACGACAGCCAGACAGAAATCTCGGTCTTAACTGGCAATGCGGTGATGCGGCGTCTCGCCGGCGAGACGGAGAGAGACCGCATTGCTGGAGATCGGTTGGTCTACACGAGTGTCACGGAAGTATATGAAGTGCAAGCAACCGACGGCAGTGGCCGGGCCACAATGTCGGTCATGCCCAACACCGGCCCCAGTAGAGCGGGCCCAGGCAAATAAATGACCAGTGAACTCGCCGTTCGGGCGGTCCGCAAGATGTATCGAGGACGCATGGTGGTAAGAGACGTCTCACTGAGCGTTAAGAGTGGCGAAGTCGCTGGGCTTCTTGGTCCGAACGGGGCGGGCAAGACCACATGCTTCTACATGATCGTTGGCCTTGTTCCACCGGACGCCGGAGAAATTCTTCTCAATCAAGCGGAAATTACCCGGTGGCCGATCCACGAGCGGGCCCGGTTAGGCCTGTCTTATCTGCCTCAAGAAGCCTCTGTTTTTCGGCGACTCACGGTGGCCGACAACATTCGTGCCGTGCTCGAGTTACAGAGAGACCCACAGGGCAAGAAACTCTCGCCAACCGTGATCTATTCGGAGTTAGAGAACCTGCTCGAAGAGCTTCAGATCCAAGGCATTCGCGACAGCATGGGCCAGTCGCTCTCGGGCGGTGACCGTCGCCGGGTAGAAATCGCCCGCGCATTGGCCACGTCGCCGCGATTCATTCTTCTCGATGAGCCGTTTGCGGGGGTCGACCCCATTGCGGTGATTGAGATTCAACGCATCATTCGCTTTCTCAAAGACAAGGGCATTGGTGTGCTGATTACGGACCACAACGTCCGAGAGACCCTGGGCATCTGCGATCACGCCACCATCATCAGCGAGGGGCAGGTCCTGGCCCACGGTCACCCCGAGGAGATTGTCGGGGACCCCCGGGTCCGTGAGGTCTACCTGGGCGAACACTTCCGGATGTAGCCATGAAGATTTCACTGACCACCAAAATTGGCCAACAGCTGAGCCTCACGCCTCAGTTACAGCAGGCCATTCGTCTTCTGGCGCTCTCCAATCTGGAACTTCGGCAGGAGCTCGAGCGCTTCTCACTCGACAACCCATTGCTTGAGATCGATGAGCCCCGCTCCGATGTCGATGGTGATGGTGAGATCGTTCGGGAATCCTCTGAGGCGAGCGAGGAGCCAACCAGTAGCGACTCGGCCGAGTCCGAGGCGGACAGCGGGGATGGGCCCGACGACTACAACACAGAGACCGACAGCCTGGCGGACTGGAAGAGCAGCGGGGCCGGGGGCGATGACAATGACTTTGAGCCCGGGGAGGCGAGCCCCGAGAGCCTGGCCGACCACCTTCGGGAGCAAGCCGCAGGACTGCACCTGAGCAACCGAGACCGGGCCTGGCTCGAGATCCTGATCGAGGCGCTCGACGAGGACGGCTACCTAAGAGACGATCCCCAGGAGCTCGCCGATGGCTTTGCGGAGATGTTCGAGGCCCACTTCGATGGTCCGCTTGAGCCCGAAGAGTTGTCCGTGGGTTTGCGCCTGCTCAAGTCCCTTGACCCGATTGGTGTTGGTGCACAGTCATTGGAGGAGTGCCTGCGACTCCAACTCGAAGAGTTGCTCGCCCAGCACGACCCCGAGGACCCCGCCCGGGCGACGGTGGAGCTGGCCATTGAACTGGTGCAGGACCACCTCTCCGAGCTCGGCAGTCAGGCCATTGCCAGTCTTGCGAAGTCATGCGGCCGACCCAAGGACCTGGTTGCTGCGGCCTTGGCACTGGTGCGCGGCCTCGAGCCCAAGCCCGCCACCGCCTACCAGACACAGGCCGCGGCTTACCTGATCCCCGATGTGATCGTGCAACGAGATCGAAGGGGGCGCTGGTCGGCGCGGCTCTCGCGGGGTGCTTTGCCCCGGCTGAGCATTAATTCGGATTACGCCCGATTAATACGCGACGGCGCGAGCGACACCGGTCTGCAGCAGAAGCTTCAGGAGGCGCGGTGGATGCTCAAGAACATTCAACAGCGTTCCGACACCATTCTTCGGGTCTCACAGGCCATTGTCTCGGCCCAGCAGCGCTTCTTTGAGGAGGGCGCAAAGGCCATGAAACCAATGGTTCTGCGCGACATCGCCGATGCCTGCGAACTCCATGAGTCGACGGTCTCGCGGGTGACCACCCAGAAATTCATGCTCACACCGCTGGGCTGCTTTGAGTTGAAGTATTTTTTCAGCAGCCATGTCGGCACGGACGATGGGGGGGCTGCCTCGGCCACCGCGCTGCGAGCACAGATTCAGGAATGGATTGCAGCCGAACCATCGGACAGGCCACTCTCCGACCAGTCGATTGCCGATCGATTTGCGGAACAGGGCGTGGTGGTCGCCCGTCGAACGGTGGCAAAGTACCGAGAGGGGCTTCGAATTCCCAGTGCCAGCCTGCGAAAGCGGGGCTAAAGAGGAAGATTCAAAAAAGTTCAAACAACAACCCAGAGGAGAGCGCCATGCAGGTCACCATCACAGGACACCATCTGCCCATCACCGAGGCCATCGAGTCCTACGTCGAGCAGAAACTCTCCAAGGCCTGGCGACATTTTGGCCAGGGGATTGAGGCCCACGTGACCCTCTCTGTTGAAAAGCTCGAACAGAAGGCGGAGGTAACTGTTCACTTTCAAGGGAAAGACCTTCATGCCGAGGCTGCCCATGCAGACCTCTATGCCGCCATCGACCTTTTGGCCGACAAAATCGACCGCCAAGTGGTGCGCTACAAAGAACTCCATCAGACCAGCGTCCACAGCGGGCGGGGGGCCATTGTGGGCCAATGATGCGGTGCAACACAAAATGGCCCAAACGCCTATAATTTGGCCTTCTGAAGGCTTTATGAAGGCAGCCCTATGAATCAGATCTGCAAACTCCTTGCCGTTGAGAACATTGTTCTTGGGGCGGAGGCCTCGAGCAAAAAACGTGTCTTCGAGCAGGCGGGCCTCTTGTTCGAAGAGCACCAAGGAATTGCCCGCAGCAAGGTATTTGATTCCCTCTTTGCCCGAGAGCGTCTTGGCTCCACCGGTTTGGGCGATGGAATCGCCATCCCCCACGGCCGCATCAAGGGACTCGAAGACGCCGTTGCAGCCATCTACCGCCTGGGCGAGCCCATTGCCTTCGATGCGCCCGATGGCCAGCCCGTCTCTCTACTGATTTTTCTGCTCGTCCCCGAACAGGCCACCCAGCAGCACCTAGAGCTCCTCTCGGAAGTGGCACAGATGCTCTCAGACAATGCGGTGCGAACGGCGCTTTTCGAGAGCCAGGAGCCGGCGGCATTGCATAAAGTCCTCTGCGGCTGGCAGCCAACAAGCTAGACTTCAGCATGCTCAATGTCCAACAGTTCTTCGATGCCTATCGGGAGCTGTTGCGTCTCACCTGGATCACCGGTCAGTCAGGCGGCGGTCGTCATATCTCCGGCCCCTCCTTCGAGAGCGCCGACCTCATCGGCCACCTCAACCTCATTCACCCCAACCGAATTCAGGTGCTCGGTGCGGCCGAGGTCGACTACTACAACCGGCTCGACCCCCAACGCCGCTCCTACCTCACCGTTGAGCTTCTTTCGGGCGAGCCGCCGGCCCGCATCATTGCCGACGGACTGGTTCCGCCTTCTCAGCTCTTTGATGCCTGTGACCGCGACGGCCATCCCTTGCTTCGAAGTGGCCTTCAGTCGGCCCGCCTGATTGACCTCACTCGCATCCAGCTAAGCAAATCTCTGGCACCCACCACCTCCACCCACGGTGTCTTTATGGATGTCTTGGGGATCGGTGTGCTGATCAGCGGCGAGTCGGGCCTTGGCAAAAGTGAATTGGCCCTTGAACTCATCACACGGGGCCATGGCTTGGTGGCCGACGATGTGGTGGATTTCGCCCGTATCGCACCCGATACCGTCGAGGGCAAATGCCCCGAGCTGCTGCGCAACCTGCTGGAGGTCCGCGGCCTTGGCCTGCTCGATATTAAGGCCATCTTTGGCGAGACCGCCGTGCGACGCAAACTTCGGCTTCGTCTCATCGTGCAACTCGTGCGCCGCTCAGCCATCGATGAGTACGAGCGGCTCCCGCTCGAGGCCCTGCAGGAAGAGGTGCTTGGCCTGCCCATCCGCAAGGTCGTCATTCCCGTTGCTGCAGGCAGAAACCTCGCGGTCCTCGTCGAAGCGGCGGTTCGCAACACTGTGCTTCAGATGCGCGGGCTCGACACGGTCAAAGCATTCATGGATCGGCAGCAGGCCGCCATGCGGGCCAGCGAAGAGAACGACAGCAAAACATGACAGGCGCCCCCTCTCGGCTGGTGCTGCTCACGGGGCTCTCGGGATCGGGCAAGTCAGTGGTTCTCAATGCGCTCGAGGACGCCGATTACTTTTGCGTTGACAACCTTCCACCCGCACTGCTCCAACAATTGGTGGAGTCGCTGCTCGAGAAGGGCGAGACCCGGATGGCCGCCGCAATCGACGCGAGAACGGGGGGCGATCTCGAGGGCCTGACCGCCACACTCGAGCACCTTCGAAGCAAGGGCATCAACACCACTGTTTTATTTCTCACTGCCCGCCCCGAGATTCTTCTTCAACGCTATTCGGAGACCCGGCGTCGCCACCCCCTGAGTCACGACGATGCGGGACGGGCCGACGAGGAAGGGGGCGGTCGATCGCTGCGCGAGTGCATTGAGTTGGAGCAGGATTTAATGGCCGGCTATGCAGACCTTGGCATGCCCCTCGACACAAGTGACCTCAAGTCCTCGGCCCTGCGCAGCTGGGTGCGCGAACTGCTCACACTCAAGGCCGCGCCGCTGACCCTCTCTTTCCAATCCTTCGCCTACAAAGAGGGAATCCCCCTGGATGCAGACCTGGTCTTCGATGCCCGCTGCCTGCCCAACCCCTTCTATGAGCCCAAGCTTCGCGAACTCACGGGCAAAGACAAAAAGGTGGTCGACTTTCTCAAGTCGCATGCATCGGTCGATCAGATGGTCGATGAGATCGATGGTTACCTGCAGCGATGGCTTCCCCACTACCAGAAGGAACAGCGCAGCTACCTGACTGTGGCGGTTGGCTGCACAGGTGGTCAGCATCGATCGGTCTACTGCTGTGAAGCGCTTGCAAGTCGATTTCGTGCGAACTGGCCCGTGCTCGTGCGCCACCGTTCATTGATGGGCCGGGGCCTCGACTGATCGGATCCAGACCCTCGCAGCCGCGCTTGGGTTGATTCAAATCGAGGTTGATTCAAACCGCAGGGCCCCAGTGGACCGAATCACCAGGCTTCACCGCGCGATTGAGCCCATGAGTTTTCTCACCGGCGAAGGCAGCGCCAGTCCCAGCAGTTCGGCCTGAGAGAACCAGTGTCCATTGGGGGGTTGGCCGTATCGCTTGCCAATGTCCGATGCTTTGGCCTCTCGCCACTCGATGATCCATCGCCGATGCGTGAAGTCGTGAACCAGTTGTTCACCGCCGGTCGATTCCTGCGGCCATTCCAGCGCCATTGGCCATTCGGGTGGTGTCCAGAGCCCCGCCCAGATTCCACTGCCAGGCCGCTTTACCAGACACCAGAGTGGTCCATCTGAAATGAGAAGCCAACGCCGGTATTCCTCTGGCCGGTTCTTTTGAGGGCGGGGCACCGGGTAGCGGTCCACCGCGTCCATTCGATATGCCACCCAGATCTCAGTGAGCGGACAGCGATTGCATAGGGGCTGGCGAGGCAGGCAAATCGTGGCGCCCAGGTCCATGATCGATTGCGTATAGAGCGGCATGGCCCCCTCGGACCCCGGAGGTGGCAGTCGCTCAATGGCCTTGGGCCAGAGAGCGCGCTCAAGCGCAGCGCTTGCCCATGGCTCGGGGGCGGCCGTGCAGCGCGCAAGGAGTCGCTTCACATTGCCATCGAGTATGGCCTCGCGCTGACCATAGACCACCGACACGATGGCAGCCGCGGTGGAGCGGCCCACCCCAGGCAGTGCAGTCCAGTCGGCCAGCGTTCGAGGAAATACAGCCTCCCCGCTATTGCAAATAAGCCGGGCCGAGGCCCAGAGATTTCTTGCCCTCTGGTAGTAGCCCAGGCCACTCCACTGTGCGAGCACATCATCGAGTGGTGCGCCCGCCAAGTCCTCGCCCCTTGGAAATCGCTGAATGAATCGATCGAAATAGGCCTGCACAGTGGTGAGTTGCGTCTGCTGCAGCATGATTTCCGAGAGCCAGACAAAGTAGGGGTTGGCCATCGCTCCCGCCAATGGGTGCCACGCCATGCCCCGACGGCCATGGACAACGCCCCATGCAAGCACAGCCTCTGAGAACCGCTTGCCGCTCATCGTCGCTGGCAACCCGCGCAGAAGAATGTCGAGCGCTGGGCCTGAATGAGTCGTCGAATTGGACTGCCGCAGGCGGAGCAGGGCTGGCCCTCGCGCCCATAGACAAGGTGCACAGACTGATAGCCCCCGATGGAACCATCGGCATGGCGATAGTCGCGAAGGGTGCTCCCCCCTGCCCCAATGGCCTCTTTCAACACCTCGACCAGGGTCTCTGCAAGGTGCAGCGCGCGGGGCCGACTGAGTCGACCTGCCGCCAGCGCAGGGTGAATGCCCGATCGAAATAGGGCCTCGCTCGCGTAGATGTTGCCCACGCCCACCACGGCCCGGCCATTCATGAGCCAGGGCTTGATGGCCTGCCGAACGCCACGAGAGGCTTTGTGGAGCGACGCCCCGGAGAAGTCTGCAGAGAGTGGCTCGGGACCAAGGCCTTGAAGGCCCAAAGTCGCATCGCTCGGCACCCCGTCACTGTTCCTTCCAACCAAGCCCTCTGCCTTCGGCACAAAGCAGAGGTCTCCGAATCGCCTAGGGTCTGCGTAAGCGAGCAGGCCATCGGTGAGGCGCAACTGCCAATGGCGGTGCAAGACGCCTTCCTTCTGGACCGCGGCATGGGCCGAGGCATGGGCTAATGCATCCGCCTCGCTCCGGTCGGCAGACCAACTCAGGTTTCCTGTCATGCCCAGGTGAACCAGGAGCCAGTGCCGATCCAGACCAATGACAATGATCTTGGCCCTTCGAGTCACGGCGCGGACGCGCTGACCAATCAAGGGCTTGAGGACATTGGCATTGCCTTTGAAGCGACGCAGGGGCAGGCCGCTGCAAAGAGCCGACTCGATTCGCTGGCCCACGAGGTGGGGCGCCAACTCCTGGACAAGAACCTCCACTTCGGGCAACTCTGGCATTGGGCTTTCTAAGAGGGGAATCTGGAGTACTGTAGATGCCATGATGCCTCGGCTTGTCATTCTTTTTTTCCTGGGCCTTATTGGCTTGACGCCCGTGCAGGCGAGCACTGGAGAGCGCAAAGCCGCTGGTGCCAGCCCATCCACAAATGCCTCCATACGCACCGCAGCCCAACTCCAGGCCATGGCCCCACGCATGGTCTTTCAAATTCTTGTCAGTGAATTGGCGGTCCAAGAGGGGCAGCTCGCATTGGCTGCCGCCACCTACGGCGCCCTGGCCGAGGAAACAGGCCAGGCCAATGTCGCCGAGCGGGCAACCAAGCTCGCCCTGAGCGCCCGCTCCGGCCCGCAGGCCCTCAAGGCAGCGAGAATATGGCTCGCCGCGGCGCCCAACGAAGAAGAGGCCCAAGACACTGTCGATGCGCTAGAGGTTCTCCTTGGCCAGCGAGAGGAGTTGGTGGCCTCGCTCATCAAGCGTCGCGAACAGGCTCGTAAGGACAAGAAGCTGGAGGCTTTCTACGATCGGCTCTCCGGCCTTGCCTCTCGCAGCCCAGACAAACTCGCCGGGCTGCAACTCTTAGAGGCGGTGGCCCAACCAGACCTGAGTGTCTCTTCGGTTCTCTACGCGAGAGCCATGCTCAATGAGCAAGCCGGTCGTCCGCAAGAAATGGAGACACTGCTGCGGCAGCTCATCGCCAAGGACCCCAAACACGCGCACGCCTTGAACGCGCTTGGATACAGCCTGGCCGATCGCGGCGAGCGACTGCAGGAGGCCAACGACTTGATCAAGGCGGCGGTGGCACTCTCTCCGAACGATGCGCATATTCTCGATAGCATGGGCTGGGTTCTATTTCGTCAGGGGAAACTCACCCAGGCCAGAAAATGGCTCCAAAAGGCCCATGCCAAGCAGCCCGATGCGGAAATCTCAGCCCACCTAGGAGAGGTGCTCTGGGTCATGGGAGAGACCGACCAGGCCCTTGCGGCTTGGCGGCGCGGCCTGAGCAACGACCCACACAATAAGGTCTTGTTCAAGACGCTCGAGCGCCTGGCCATTCCGCTCGATAGGCTTACGCCCTCGAATCCCAGAGGGCAATGAGGGCCGCCTGCCGCGCCATGGGGGCCAACTGTCCCCCGGGCTTCATGGTGTTTAAAAAAGAGCTTTTGATATTTGCGTTACTCGCATCGACTGGTGGCTGCGCACCTCTGCACCAGCAGGGCCCACGGCCAGAGGCGGGTGTAAGTGGCCTAGTGGTTCCGGGCAACACCGGCCTTCCCACTGGCTCCGAGGCCGAACCATCGCCCCCCACGAAGATTCTTCTCAGCGGGCGATTCGCGGTGAAAGTCGAGGGTCTGGACCGCGGCATGAGCGGCCGCTTTGAGTGGGTCTCTGGGCCTTCGGATCGGGCCGCAGACACTTTGTTTTTACAAGACAGTTGGGGGCGGTCCCAAGCCATTCTTAGACGCAGTCCCAGACCAGCGCTCGAGAACACGGTTGGGCATTCAAAGACAACTGCGCCTTTGGGCGAGTGGGTCCTTCACAACGCCCGCAATCAGCCCATGGGCCATGCCGAAGTCAATGATTGGCTCGGACACCACCTGGGCGTTGATATCGCGGGGCTCGAACCCCTAGGCCGAATGCTCGCGGAGGGGCTGGGCAGGCTTCAACAGGCGCCACTCGAGTCACCCTCTGTGGTCCTGAACACCCAACTGCAGGCCCAGCGGCAGCTGACGCTACGAATTATTGC
>DAIPXU010000052.1:0-8865 GCA_036783055.1 Burkholderiaceae bacterium
CCAGGAGCAATCTCAAGATGCTCAGGCGTGCAGGACCGAGATATGAGCCGGCGGCCCCCCCAAGCGCGGTAAAGAGGAGCCCAGCTTGGACTCCCGGACTCAACCAGGCCTCGATCAGAAGGGCTAACTCCTCTTTGCCGATAGTCTCTTTCGAGAAGTCCCAGATCCAACTGAAGCGCTCAATTAGCCCCATGCCAATGGAGAGACCCACCATCCACGGCCAACTCTCCGAGAGCCTTGCGAGCCACTCGTTCTGACGCCCAGCGAGACCCAGTCGAATATGGATGGCCAACCCCAGCAGCGCACAGAAAACCAGGCTGGCCTCGGTCAGCACCCTCTCTGCCTCGGACAGCGGCCCGCCCAGACCTGCTGCGGGAGCGAATGGGCGCCAGCCAATGGCCTCCGGCATGAGTCCGCCGAACGCCAACCATGGGCCTGTGTGAGCGGCCTGCGCAAAGACCCAAAGCAGGGTTAGCACGGCGGCTCCCGCCAAGCTGATGGGGCCACTTCCCCAGACGTGTCGAGCCCCACGATTTGGCCGAGGTCGTGCGGCCCGGAGGCTGAGGGCCCACATCAGAGACCCAACGAAGGCACCCAGGCAGTTGAGAGCAAGGTCGAGCCATTGGGGCCTGCGGCTGGGGAGAAAAGCCTGTGTGAACTCCATCGAGAAGGAGAGTGCCGCGGCAAATCCAACCGCCATTGCAATGGCGCGAAGGATCCCGCGATGGGCCCAGATCGCTGCCCAGGTAAGGCCCAGGGGAACATAAGCAAGGAAGTTCGCCCAGAGATCGAATCGGGTCCGATAGCGAGGCAGAGGGGCCCATAAGAACCCCAAGGGGTTGCTCGAGGGCCAGCGCCACCCCTCGAAGGGGTGCAAGCTGATTAGGCCGATGCATGCAACCAAGCCCAAGCCAAGGACCCAGAGTTCCCACCGAGTCCGGTGTCGAATGGAGGTGGCCATCTCCGTATCATGCCAAGTCATGTGGCCACGCGTACGCATGACCGGACCGGGCTCTACCCAGACCCATGCCTTGGGGCTATTGCGTGGTGAGCCCTGCAGCCGTTCGATCCCACTGCCTCCAGACTTTGGGGGAGGATTTGTCGTTTACTCCTGGGAACAGAGGGAGGGCCAAGGCCAATACCAGCGGCCATGGCAACACTGCGGGGAGGCCCTGGCACTGACCGTGGCATGGCCCTTGCAGCGGCTGACCTGCCTTGGGCTGCCCCCTGGACACTCTCCTCCTTGGCCGCTCTGGCTGAGCGTGGTGATTCGGGACGCACTCTCGAACTGGCTCGGCGAACGCCTGAGGGAACCGTTGGACCTCAAATGGCCCAATGACCTTCTTCTGGGGGGAGGCAAGGTGGCCGGCATATTGGTGCAGCAGTGTCAATCCCGGGGTCAGACTTGGGTCGTGGCAGGGGTCGGCGTCAATCTGCGCTGGCACCAGCCCCCAACCGATGGGCTCGTGGCTGCGGGACTGATTCAATCGTTGCCGAAGATTCATCGAGAGGAGGTCCTTGAATGCCTGCTCGAAGCAATCGGACAACTCTCCTCCCAAATCGTGATCGATGCGGATGAGATGGCGGCAAGATTCAACGCGGTCCATCGCTACCAGTCCATGTCGGTTGAGTTCATCGATACAGGGGGGCAGGGCCTTCACTCGGAGGGACGAGTCCGAGGGGTGAGTCCAAGAGGTGGGCTGCTTCTGGAACTTTCTGGCCAAGAAGTTCATGAATACAACCTTGGCACTTTGTCGATGCGTGATGCCAAGCCGGCATAAACTCCCGTCATGAATTCCCCCACGACCCAACAGGCATTGCTGCTTGATGTCGGTAACCAACGAACCAAGTGGCGAAGGCTTGCCTTTGGTAGAGGCACACCGATTGAGGCGGGGGTTTTTGAGACCCGAGCGATCGACAGTCTCTCGGAAGACGCGATGGGCGAGTTGTTTGGTGGCCATGGCGCGCTCTCGGGAGTTGACGTGGCATTCTGTTGTGTCGCCGGTGAGGGGCGGGCCGAGGCACTCTGCTCTTTTATGTCTCAACGCTCGGTTGCGCGCATCAAGCGGCTGAGGCCAGTTCATTCTGGACTCGGCGACCAATCGATTGTGGTCCGGGGCAGAAGGGTTCGACTCAGAAGTCATTACGCATCAACCCTTGGCGCCGATCGATGGGCTGCTGCCCTGGGGGTGGTTGACCTCGAGGCCCACTGGCCGATGTCAGCTGGGCAAAAGACCCTTTTGGTGGTCTCGGCCGGAAGCGCCACTGTGATTGACGGCTTGCGGCTTACTCTGGACACAAGCTCGGGCCGCTGCCTTGAATTCCTGGGCGGCTTCATTGGCCCAGGCTTTCTGCAAATGAAGACTTGCTTGGCCAGTGGCACCGCCGATCTGGCAGGGTTGATGCGAAGTCCCAACCAGTCTCAGAAGGAGCGCCCCACGAGTGGCTTGCCTGATTGGCCGACTCAGTCGGCCGATGCCATTGATGCGGGAATCGAGATGGGCCAACTCGCCCCCTTGGCCTGGATCACGCGCCCCGATGGAATATTGGTTCACGGTGGGGCCGCAAGGGACTGGATGAACGCCTTCGATCTTTGGGTGGCCCGACACTGGACCTGCCCAGTCGAGCACTGTCCGGAACTCATCTTTAGTGGGCTTCGGCAGGCGCTCGAAGGCTCCTTCGATATCGATTGAGTTCCTGCACGTTCGAAAAAGACTGATCGAAGAGGAGGCTGAGGTTGTGGAGAATTCTGTCCACGCCCCGAGTCTCCCAGTCCGAGTTGAACTGAATCTGCTCATCGAGCCACCGCTCGAGCCAGCCGGGTTCAGGCAGGCGGCTCTGGACTGTGGCGTTGGGGAAGAGGGTTTGGTTGACATGCAGATTGGTTGGATGAAGCGCTTTCGCAGTTCGATTGGCCGAGGCCATCAGCACGCCGATCTTTGCAAAAGCACTGCGGGCCGCGTCACCGAGTTGATCGAGCGCTTTCTTCATGTAACGAAGATACGCCCCACCGTGCCGTGCTTCATCCTTGGCAATGGTCTGGTAGATCTCTTTGATGACTGGTTCGGTGTGCCAATCTGCAGCGCACCGGTACCAGTGATTGAGGCGAATCTCTCCACAGAAATGCAACATAAGCGTCTCGAGCGCCGGCGCGGGATCGAACTCAAATCGAACCGCATGCAGCTCTGCCTCTGTTGGTAAGAATTCTGGCCTGAATCGACGCAGGTACTCCATGAGCACCAGGCTGTGTTTCTGCTCTTCGTAGAACCAGACCGACATGAATGCGGAGAAGTCGCTGTCATGGCGGTTGTCGCGAAGAAACATCTCGGTGGCCGGCAGCGCCGCCCACTCGGTGATGGCGTTCATTTTGATAGTGAGAGCCTGCTCATCCGACAACTTGCTGGCATCAAAGCGCTGCCTAGGAATGTCTTTTTCTAGGTCCCACCGAACCCGCTCAAAAGCGCGAAATAACTCGGGGTAGAGCATGTGCTGGGCGTCGATATGTTTCACGCCCCCATTCTATAAAGGAATCAAGACGTTTCGATGACATGACCCGCTTTGGCAATGCGTCTCTTGATTCTTTTGATGGCCCAGGACAATATCGGATAGCCAGCCATTAATTCGCTCGCGTCCCAATGGTCCACATGACGGACCACGAGGCCGGTCTCGTTGCTCACCATGAGCCAGCTTGTGCCCGGAATTCGAATGAGCGGTCCGGCCTCTTTGGTTCGAAACTCGAATTGCCAGGCCACGGCCCACTCATCCGCATCCGCGCCATGGGGTCGGGCCACTGTCGCGAATTTGAGTTTGGTAAACCTCGGTTCCACGAGGTGAAGAAACATGCTTCGGTAGACCTCCTCAATGGCTTGGCGACCCCTCACCGTCTGAAATGGGTCGGTAAATTCGGCATCTGATTCGTAGAGAACCACAAAGTCGTTCAAAGTGGTCAACGACAGGGCCTGCGCCCGGCGAGAGAATTGCTCCTGGGAGGGGGTCATTAAGGGGGCGGTCATTGGGGAGGGGGCAATGACCGACGAGCCAGTGCAAAAAAGAGGCGGTGGGGCAGTATTCGAAGCAACTTCATGAACCAAGTGAATCGTCTGGGGTAGTGAATCTCGAACTCGCCCCTCGCGAGTCCTCGCAGGGTCTGCTGTGCCGCCTCCTCTATGGAGATCAGCGCCGGCATCTTGAAATCGTTGCCATCGGTGAGCCGGGTTTTGACAAAACCCGGGCAGACCAGTGAGACATCGATGCCCTTGGGCTTGAGCTCAACAAAGCAGGTCTCGGCCATGGCATTGAGCCCGGCCTTGCTTGCACTGTAGGACAGCGCCAAAGGAAGGCCACGGTATCCAGCCACACTCGAAAACCAACAGACATGGAACCGAGGCAGCTTGGCACTGGCTGCCCGGGCCAGTGCCAATGGGAGCCAGTGGTTGAGCAGTGCGCGAAGTCCGTCATAGCAGGCCATGAGGTTGGTCTCCAATACCTGGCGCGCATCATCGACTCGGAACCCTGCGATCGGCTGTGGTTTGTAGTCACCCGCCACCCAGAAGACCAGATCGGGCAGCCACCCATCGGCGGCCAGTGTATCCAGCACCCGCTGGGCTGCTGCCTGCTCGGTGATGTCCATCACTTCCCGGCGCACGTGGTCAGAGGGAAAAGCCTCGGCGAGCGTCTGCGCTTGTCGGCCGGAAACGATGAGCCTTGCGCCTTGAAGCAAGGCCGCATCCGCCAGCGCCCTGCCAATCCCCGCCGAGCCGCCCACCACCCAGACGGTGCGTCCGCTCAGACTGGGGATGGGCTGATTCAGCGACATGGGGACGCTACTCTCATTGGGTTGGGTGCCTCGTTCAACAGGGAGCCCTACGGCCGTTGAAACGACAGCGTGACCTCGCCGAGCCGGATGCCAAACTTGCTGAAGGTGGCGCGGTTGAGCATCACCTTCTCATCGATCAGCACCATCCAGTCGTCAAAAGCCATATTGATAACGGTTCCCTTGACGGGTACGGCCAGGGTGTAGCGCCAGTGCAGGGCGTTGCCGGCGATCTCCCCGGTGGCCTCTCCCACTACGTCATCGGCCGAACCTCTCCAACGGTTGGGGCCGAGTTTCTCCAGCCGCCAGATGCGTTTTTGCTTCTCGCCATCCGACCATTCGAACGTCTCGTCGAGCACGCCGGTGTTGCCCTCGAAGCGGCCATCGATTCGCACAACGAACCGTCGAGTCACCTCACCGGAGCGATCGGTGACCATGCCCCAGCCGGTGGTTTGGCCTTGAAAGTATCGGGCGAGATCGAGTGCAGGTTTCTCTTGGGCATAGCGCTCCACAGAGGGTCCCGCGCAGCCCTGTAGGCCGAGAAGTGCCCAGACTCCAAGTAAAAGGGCGAATCGTTTGACGTTCATTGCGTAGTCTCCAGTCGTCGGAAGAGGATAAGGGCCATGAGTTTGAGCCCACAGGGAATGGCTGCGTAGGCCAGGGGCAAGGCATTGGTGTCCGGGATACCAGGGGTATAGCCCATTCCCGCCAATAGCGGTAAAACCAGGCCTGCCGCCAGGGCCAAGGCGAGCTTTTGTAGCAGTGTCCAGAGACCCATGATGAGAGACTCATGCCGACCCCGCTGGCCCGAGCGGTTGATGGCGGCAGCCAAGAGCAAGGCAGGGCAGGTGAGTTCTGCACCAAGCGCGAATCCGGTCACGACGCAAATGAGTGCGAAAGGCCAAAGATCTCCCGCGCCGAGCTGCGTCGCCCAAACAAAACCTGCAATCGAGACAAACACAGAAATCTGCCAGACCACCGCGGCGGGGCGTTGGCGCAGCAACCATTGCCAGAGGGGCATGGATATGGCCGCGGCCAGGAAGTAGCCGATCAGAAGCAGGCCAGAGGACTGACGACTGAGTTGGAGTTGATCGGCCACGAAAAACAAGAACAGGGTTCCTGGAATGGCATTGGCCAGGGCATTGAGGCCCATCACACCTAGAAGGCCACGGCCCGACGAATCGAGCAGCCCCAGTCCCTGCCAAACTGGAATGCCTTGAACTGCCTGGCTACACGTACCCTGCGCCACGGTCTGACCGGGCAATCCACGCAGCGCCCAGATAGAGACTCCGGTTGCAAACAGGATCCACCCCAGTAGTGCACCGTGGCTTTCTTGGCTGGCCAAGCCCGCCGCAACCATTACTCCCAAGAGAGTGAAGGCTTCGCGTGTGGTGACCAACTGGGCCTGCGCAGAGGGGCGAGCGGTCCAACTCACCAACCAGGCCTGGTGTGCAAGCCCCGCCGCACTATTGGAGAGCGAGACCAGAAGCGCACACAGACTCATGTAGGCAATTAGAAGACCAGAGCCAAGCCTTTCGGGGGGATTGAGCAACAAAACCATTCCAATCAAGAGCAAGACCAGGCTGGGCAGCATCCATCGCTCGAATCGTGCGCCCGTGGTTCGGTCAATCCAGCCGCCGATGATGGGATCGGTGATGGCGTCGATGAGTCGAGTGGCCATCAGGCAAAAGCCCACCCAGGCCAAGGGCAGCCCCACTGAACCGGCGTAGAGGTGGGGCGTGACCATGTACAGAGGCAAGGCGGTCGAGGCCAAGACAAGGCCTGGCAGGCCGTAGCGAGCCGCATGGGCACGCTCCACCTCAGAGGGGTCGGCACTGGCCGCGTGGGCCACTCAGTTCAGGCCTAGAAGGGCACGGCGAAGACTGGGCTCGCTCGTTTTTGGGTCCAGCCAGATGCGGAAAAACGCTTCTGCGAACTGAGGGTCAGCGACCTCGTGAACAAGGACCCCATTCAGGTAAAAACTGGCACCTCGGTTGGGCCGGAAGACCCCGGTGATTCGATCGCCAGAGTTAACCGCGCGAAAACTCTTGAAGAGGTGGGCAAGCCATTGCTCCCGAGATGACTTGGGCACAAGCCCAAGGCCCTCCATCTCTTTGATTGAGCGCTCGGCCAGTTGCTCGAGTGAGATCGATCTCGCGTAATGGATTTGCAGGACAAAAGGCTGGTTGAAGACCTGATTGGGCGCAGTCAGCTTCGATTCACCGGTGGCGTTGGGAACCGAAAAGAGGCTGGCCTCGTAAATACGCAGGCCCAGAAAGCGAAGACTGCCCTGGCCGACAGGCGTGAGTGCAGTCAGCCCCTGGGCGGTCTCGATCTGATGGGGCCGGTCACCAGAAAACGAGACAGAGCAGAGGGCGGCAGGGCTTGCCGCCGCCAGGAGCCCGCAGAGGGCGGCAATATGAATCCGCTTATGCAGGCCGCTGCAGACAGACCTGAACCACCTCAAGGTCGCCCGAGAAGAAACCAGCCTCGCAGTATGCGAGGTAGAAGCGCCACATCGCGAGGAATCGATCGTCGTAGCCGAGTGCGCGAATCTCTTGTTCATGTTGATTGAATGTCTCCAGCCAGTCATGAAGCGTCTTTCCATAATGGTGCCCGAAATAAAACTCGTCTTGAACGACCAACCCAGCGGCATGAGAGGCTTCTCGAACGGCATTGGTCGAGAGAAGCATGCCACCCGGAAAGATGTACTTTTGAATAAAGTCGTGGCCGCTTCTGTAGCGATCGAACAAATCATCTCGAATAAGAATGGCCTGAATCACCGCGCGTTTGCCGGGCTTTAGGCAGCGGTGAAGGGTCTCAAAATAGGTTGGCCAGTAGGACTCCCCCACCGCCTCGATCATTTCAATCGAGACAATCCCATCAAACTGCCCTTCGCAGACCCGATAGTCTTGAAGACGAATCTCTGCGCGGCCAGAGAACCCTGCCTGCGTGAGCTTGTCGATCGCCCAGGCCTGTTGCTCTGTGGAGAGGGTGACCCCGAGATGGGCCCCGGGCATTTGGGCGAGCCTTCGCTGCGCCAGGCCGCCCCACCCACAGCCGATTTCCAGCGTTTGGCTATCTTCATCGAGTGGACCGAGCATCTCGAGCACTCGGTCCATCTTTCGATACTGCGCCGCTTTCAAATCGCTTGGTTCTTGGCCCAGCAATTCTGCTTCGGTGTAGAGGGCGCTCGAATAGGTCATGGTGGTATCGAGCCAGATTCGATAAAAGTCATTGCCCAGGTCGTAGTGGGCCTCGATGTTGCGTTTGGCTTGTCGAATGGTGTTTCGTCGGAATAGATGGCCGAGTCGGTCCAAAAGAAGCAGCCAACGGTTTCCGAGGATGGCCTTTTCAATGACCTGGCGATTGGCCGCCAGCGTCTTTAACAAACAAGCGAGATCCGGCGAGGACCATCGGCCCTCCATGAAGGCCTCACCAAAACCAATGTCCCCACGCTTGATCGCACGTTCGAAGACCGACCAATCATGAATACGCAGACAGGCGGCCCCCAGCCCTGCGCGCTTTTCGCCCTGAAAAAAGAACTCGCCCTCAGGGGCGACGAGTCGCAGTTGCCCGACCTGGAGTCGCTCAAGCATTCCGAGCACAAGGCGGGCCGTAAGTGGAGGCTTCAGACCGTTGAGGGTCGTCGGGGGAAGAGTGGTACGCGTTTGATCCATAAAAGTAGGGCCTGCCAGTGAATGAGTGCGATGACGGAGAAACTGCTCAGGGGGTGGGCGAGCCATGCAAGGGTTGCAGAGGCATGGGTGAGCGGCTTGGTGCGCCCGCTAATGCTGGTGACGAGCACCGCACCCTCCCCCTCAATGACCTCAATTCTTGCCAAGGAGATCCCGGAGGCGTTTTGTTCATGATGAAACCGAAACTGATAGTGGCCACGCTCCGGAAAAAAGGGGGAGACATAAAAACGCTTCTCTTGCCCGATGGTTTTGCCATCTCGATATCCGGGGCGGCAATCGAGAACGTAGGCATGTCGATCACCGAAGGTGTTGTTGACCTCGGCCAAGATGGCAACCACCTCTCCTGCTTTGTTC
>DAIPXU010000053.1:0-8851 GCA_036783055.1 Burkholderiaceae bacterium
CGGGTGAGCACGATCTGTCCGGCAACTTGAGCGAGGTCTGTCCGGTTGGCGCCTTGACCAGCTAGCCCTTTCGTTACCAAGCGAGAACGTGGGAGTTGGCGCGGCGCAGATCCGTCAGTCCCCATGATTCAATCGGTGCGAACGTCACGCTTCAGGTCAAGTCGGGTCGCGTGCTTCGAGTGGTGCCCTTCGAGAACGAATTGGTCAATGAGTGCTGGATTTCCGATCGAGACCGTTTTGCATACGAGGGGCTCTCATCCAACGATCGGCTGCGGGTGCCCATGCTGCGCAACCCCGATGGGAGTTGGCGTGAAGTTGAGTGGGGGGAGGCACTATCCGAGGCCGCCCGCGTTCTGAAGAGTGCGTCGGGTCGAGGCGCGAATCGTATTCGTTCCCTGGCGTCTCCCAGTGCAACCCTGGAGGAGCTTGCGCTCTTATCCCGTCTCACCCGAGGCATGCAAAGCGATGCGGTTGACTGCAGGCCCCATCTCTCAGAGTCTGGCTTTGATGCCCGAGTGAGTGGGACCCCCACCTTGGGGAGGTCGCTCGAGTCTTTTGGCTCTATTGAGCGTTTGTTTGTAATTGGTGCCTCCCTCCGATCGGAGGCGCCGTTGTTGGCCCAACGCATTCGGCAGGCTGCCAAACGAGGTGCAGAGGTCCATCGCCTGCATGCCTATGCCGAGGACCTGCTTATGCCGGTCAAGGGGACGCTCATTGCAGCGCCCTCCAAGTGGTTGGAGGAGTTGCGTGCAATGGTTTCCATCGCCCGCTCGGGTGATTTCAATCAACAGACCGGTGTCAATGCGGAGAGGACCCGAATCGTCTCGTCTGTTGCTTCGGCACCCTTAGGGAACGAGAAGGCGCATGTTTTGGCGGGGGCGGCGGTTCTCTCCCACCCGAATGCGTCCCTCATTCTTGCAGAGATGAAGTCCCTTGCCGATGCGCTCGGGTGTGGCTTTGGCGTCATTCCAATCGGCGCGAATGGTGTGGGCGGTCCCCTTGCCGGTGCCATCCCACAACTGGGCGGCCCCAATGCCCACGACTTCTTTTTGGATGGGGCCGCGGCATTCGTCATGCTCCATCTGGAACCCGCCTTGGATCTCTCGGATGCGCCCCGGGCCGTCTCTGCCCTGAAGGTGGCTCAGACCGGCTTGGGTGTGATTGCCCTGACTTCCTACCGCTCGGCAGTGGAATCGGTTGCGAGCATCATGTTGCCAGTGGCTCCTTTTAGTGAGACCTCGGGCAGTTTCATCAATGCCGAGGGGCGCCTTCAGTCATTTCAGGGTGCCGTCCCACCCCTGGGTCAGGCCCGTCCGGCATGGAAAGTCCTTCGTGTCCTTGGAAATCTACTGGACCTCTCGGACTTTGAATACGACTCTTCGGAGGCCGTGCTCGAGAGCGTGCTTGGCAAGGTGGTCTCTGGTCAACTCATCGATGGCCTGGGCCTGGTTCCCACAGGTGGGAGTGGTTCAGCGGCCGTCTCGCACGACCCTCGACTCTTTGAGCGTCTTGGTGAAGCCCCTATTTTTATGGCCGACCCCATTGTTCGTCGATCCGAATGCCTCCTGCAGACTCGGCAATCGGCCGACCCCGAGGTGGTGTTGCATCCCGACGATCTCGAGGCCATCGGTGGTTCCGTCTCGACCCCGATCGAGCTTCGATCGGGCGGGAATCGGCTTGTGCTAATGCCTCGTTGCGATCCGTCGCAGGCCAGGGGTGTGGTTCGCGTTGCGGTCGGTCACCCATCAAGCGCTGCATTGAATAATCGGTTTGGCTGGGTCGAGATTTCGCTGGCCACTGCGAGTATGGCGGCCTAGACAATTCAATGAACGATCTCATTCTCTCCTTCACGCAGTTCGGCAATGGGTTGTTTGGTCCCGTCTGGCCCGTTGTTTATAGCTTGGTGAAGATTGTCCTGATTGTTCTGCCACTTCTTGCTGCGGTGGCGTATCTCACTCTTTGGGAGCGAAAGCTCATTGGTTGGATGCACGTTCGCCTTGGTCCGAATCGGGTAGGGCCCTTGGGCCTGCTTCAGCCGATCGCAGATGCATTAAAGCTCATGACGAAGGAAATCATTGTTCCGAGTCAGGCCAACAAGGGGCTCTACATCCTCGCACCCATCATGACCATCATGCCCGCCTTGGCGGCATGGGCTGTCATGCCCTTCGGCCCAGAGGCGGTGCTCGCCAATATCAATGCCGGTTTGTTGTTGCTCCTCGCAATCACCTCGCTCGAGGTTTACGGCGTGATCTTGGCTGGATGGGCATCAAATTCAAAGTATGCTTTTCTGGCTGCGATGCGAGCATCGGCGCAGATGGTCTCTTACGAGCTCGCGATTGGCTTTGCTTTGGTCGTGGTCCTGATGGTCTCAGGCAGTCTCAATCTCATCGATATCGTCCAAGGCCAGCAGCGGGGGCAGTTCGCGGAGATGGGCTTGAACTTCCTTTCCTGGAACTGGCGGCCTTTGCTGCCGATCTTCGTAGTTTACTTTGGCTCGGGTGTCGCCGAGACCAATCGCCATCCCTTCGACGTGGGCGAGGGAGAGTCAGAGATTGTTGCTGGACACATGGTGGAGTACTCCGGAATGGCCTTCGCGGTCTTCTTTCTCGCCGAGTACGCCAATATGATTCTCATCTCCGCCTTGGCTGCCCTGATGTTCCTTGGCGGCTGGGATGCCCCGGTCGCTGCGCTCGACTTTATTCCTGGCTGGATCTGGCTGGGAATCAAGACTTTCCTGGTTGTGAGCATGTTCATTTGGATGCGGGCATCCTTCCCCCGTTACCGCTACGATCAAATTATGCGGCTTGGCTGGAAGATCTTTATCCCTGTCACGCTGGTCTGGCTGGTGGTGGTTGGCATCTGGATTCAGACCCCCTTCAACATCTGGAACTAGAAGGGCAACCATGAATACATCCACCAAACGAAGCCCCATTGCACACCTCTTAAAGTCATTTCTTTTGGTGGAGATGCTGCAGGGACTTGGGGTGACACTTCGCAACCTCTTTTCTCGCAAGATCACGATTCAGTATCCCGAGGAGAAGACACCAATGTCTCCTCGCTTTCGGGGGTTGCATGCCTTGCGTCGTTATCCGAATGGGGAAGAGCGTTGCATCGCCTGTAAGCTCTGTGAGGCAGTCTGTCCAGCGAAAGCCATCACCATCGAATCTGAGGTCCGAGACGATGGATCACGGCGGACGACCCGTTACGACATCGATCTCACCAAGTGCATTTTCTGTGGCTTCTGCGAAGAGAGTTGTCCCGTTGACTCCATCGTTGAGACCAACATCCATGAGTACCACGGAGAGAAGCGTGGGGATCTCTACTTCACCAAGGAAATGTTGTTGGCAGTCGGAGATCGCTACGAAAAACAAATTGCGCAGGCCCGTGAGTCTGACGCGCCCTATCGGTAAGGCAATATGTTCGAGTCCTCGGCGGTCTTTTTTTATCTGTTCGCTGCAATACTAATCTTCGCCTCCATCCGTGTCATTACGGCAAAGAATCCGGTGCATGCAGCGCTCTACCTAGTCCTCTCTTTCTTTTCAGCGGCGGCTCTCTGGCTCCTATTGCAGGCGGAGTTTCTTGCCATCACTCTCGTTCTGGTCTATGTCGGTGCTGTGATGGTTTTGTTCCTGTTTGTGGTCATGATGGTGGACTTCGACCTCGATAGGCTTCGGCAGGGGTTTTGGTCCAATCTGCGGGTGGCCCTGCCTGTCGGCGCACTCATCGTTTTTGAGATGGGCGCCATTCTTCTCAGGAGCTTCCAGGTCCCCGAGGCCACCGCACCCAAGGTCACCGACCCAAGCAACACCAAAGCACTCGGCAAGGTTCTTTATACCCAGTACGTCTATGCATTCGAGATTGCTGCGGTCATTCTTCTTGTGGCCATTGTGGCAGCAATCGCACTGACCCTCCGTCGTCGCAAAGACAGCCGAAGCCAAAACCCGGGGGAGCAGGTGAAGGTTCGCGCCGAGGATCGCCTAACGATGGTCTCGTTCAAGGACGGGCGGCCCAGGTGATTACGCTTGCCCATTACCTGATTCTTGGGGCGATTCTCTTCGCACTCAGTGTCATCGGCATATTTATGAACCGAAAGAATCTGATTGTGCTGCTGATGGCCATTGAACTCATGCTTTTGGCCGTGAATCTCAACTTCATTGCTTTTTCTCATTTTTTGGGAGACCTGGCCGGTCAGGTGTTCGTGTTTTTCATCCTGACTGTTGCAGCAGCCGAGTCTGCAATTGGTCTTGCCATCCTGGTGGTGTTGTTTCGAAATCTCAAGACCATCGAGGTTGAGAAGCTCGATGAGTTGAAGGGTTAGGTGCGAGCATGATGTCTGTCTACCTTATTGCTGCGTTGGCCCCTCTCTTTGGCTCGATCGGTGCCGGCTTCTTTGGTCGTCAGTTGGGCCGACGGAACAGCCACCGAGTGGCAATTGCAGGTGTCGCAATTTCAATGGTTGCCTCTATTGTGACGCTCGCCGATGTAATGGCAGGCAATGTCTTCAACGGCACTGTCTACACTTGGGCGGTTGTGGGCGGCCTGCGCATGGAGATTGGCTTCCTCATCGATAGCCTCTCAGCAATCATGATGGTGGTGGTTACCTCGGTGTCTCTGATGGTTCACATCTACACCATCGGTTACATGGAAGATGACGATGGCTATCAGCGGTTCTTTAGCTACATCTCCCTCTTTACTTTCAGCATGATGATGCTCGTGATGAGCAATAACTTCCTCCAGCTCTTTTTTGGGTGGGAGGCGGTGGGATTGGTCTCTTACCTGCTCATTGGGTTCTGGTACAAAAAGCCCACTGCAATTCACGCAAATTTGAAAGCGTTTCTGGTGAATCGCGTTGGAGATTTTGGGTTCATTTTAGGCATTGGTCTGATCGTCGCCCAGACCGGCAGTCTGGCTTACAGCGATGCATTTGCCGCTGCCCCAGCCATGGGCGGTCAGACGATTGAACTTATTCCTGGCGAGGTCTGGCCACTGCTCGCTGTTGCGTGTATTTGTCTATTTATCGGTGCCATGGGCAAATCTGCCCAGTTCCCACTCCACGTCTGGCTCCCCGACTCCATGGAGGGGCCGACACCCATCTCTGCACTGATCCATGCCGCCACCATGGTGACCGCTGGCATCTTCATGGTCTCTCGTATGTCCCCGCTGTTTGAGCTCTCCGATGCCGCGCTATCGTTTGTGATGGCCATTGGAGCCATCACCGCGCTGTTCATGGGTTTTCTTGGCGTTGTTCAGAATGACATCAAGCGCGTGGTTGCTTATTCGACGCTCTCTCAGCTCGGCTACATGACGGTGGCCCTCGGTGCGTCGGCTTACTCTATCGCGATTTTTCATCTGGTCACCCACGCTTTTTTCAAAGCGCTTTTGTTTCTTGCTGCTGGGTCGGTCATCATTGGCATGCACCATGAGCAGGACATGCGTCGGATGGGAGGGCTCTGGAGCAAGATGCCCATCACCTATGCCGTGTCTCTCATTGGCTCCTTGGCTCTAATTGGAACACCACTGTTCTCAGGCTTCTACTCGAAGGACATGATCATCGAGGCCGTCCGCGCCTCTAATCTTGCGATTGCCGAAACAGCCTATTGGATGCTTCTTATTGGCGTTTTTGTGACCGCCTTTTATAGCTTCCGAATGTTCTTTATGGTTTTTCATGGCCCCGCCCGTTGGGGCTCGCAACATGACTCCCATACCCATGTGGGTGAGATTCATCATCCCCCACACGAGTCACCTTGGGTCGTCACAGGCCCTTTGATTGCGCTGGCAGTGCCATCTGTTTTGTTAGGGCTCTTTCTTATTGAGCCGCTTCTTTTTGGTTCCTTCTTCAAGGGTGTCATCTTTGTGGATGCGGCTGCCCATCCTGCCATGGCAACACTCTCGAGTGCATTTCATGGGGCACTTGGCTTGGCCATGCATGCGTTCTACACGCCAGCCTTCTGGTTGGCATTGTTGGGGGTCGTTGTTGCGGCGGTGTTTTACCTCTGGGCGCCTGGTGTTCCAGCCAGCCTCGCCAAGGCCTTCTCACCCCTGCACAGGCTCCTAGAGGAGAAGTACTTCCTGGATGCCTTTAATCAACGGGTGTTCGCTGGAGGCGCACGTTTATTGGGTGTGGGGCGCTGGCGGCGTGCCGATCAGGGGCGTATCGATGGGTTTCTCGTCAATGGATCGGCCCGACTTGTTGGCGTGTTCGCCTCGGTACTGCGCTTGGGGCAGACGGGCTTTCTCTACCACTACGCCATTGCAATGATTCTTGGCGTAGCGCTCCTTCTTTGGTGGTTTGCTCCTTTGGCCTCCACCGGACTGACCAAATGACAGACTCCTCGGTTCTGACTATACCGGCTGGCATGCCCTGGCTTTCACTATCAATCTGGCTGCCCATTCTCTCCGGGTTGGCGATTCTCTTTGCCGGAAGGCTAGAGGGCACAGCGATGGGCGCCTCGCGTATTCGCTATGCCGCCTTGGGTGCCTCGGTTGCCGGGTTTCTGGTCACGATGCCGATTGTCTTCGGGTTTGATTCAAGTTTTGCTGGTTTCCAGTTCGTTGAGCGAACCGCCTGGATTTCTCGCTTCTCTATTGATTACTTCCTTGGGGTCGATGGCATCTCTCTCTGGTTTATTCCATTGACGGCGCTGATTACGATTTTTGTTGTTGTTGCTGCCTGGGAGGCTATCGAAGACAGAGTTGCACAGTACATGGGTGCTTTCTTGATCTTATCGGGCCTCATGATCGGCGTTTTTTCTGCTCTCGATGGCCTCTTGTTCTACGTGTTTTTCGAGGCAACCCTCATCCCGATGTATCTCATCATCGGCATCTGGGGTGGGCCACGTCGCGTTTACGCTGCGTTTAAGTTTTTTCTCTACACCCTACTGGGCTCGCTCCTCACCCTGGTTGCAATTCTTTATCTCTATGTTCAGAGCGGTAGCTTTGAGATTCCGACGTGGCACCGCCTTCCCATCGACCTACCGACTCAAATCGCTTTGTTTGTCGCCTTCCTTGTAGCGTTTGCCGTAAAAGTCCCGATGTGGCCGGTTCATACCTGGCTTCCAGATGCCCACGTGGAGGCGCCCACGGGAGGCTCTGTCGTTCTTGCTGCGATCATGCTCAAGCTTGGTGCCTATGGCTTTCTGCGATTCTCATTGCCCATCGCACCCGATGCTTCGCAGGAGTTGGCATCCTTCATGATCACTCTCTCGCTCGTGGCGGTGGTCTATATCGGGCTGGTCGCGTTGGTGCAGGAGGACATGAAAAAGCTGGTGGCCTACTCCTCCATCGCCCACATGGGCTTTGTCACCCTGGGATTCTTTATCTTTTCCCCACTTGGTGTTGAGGGTGGAATCGTTCAGATGATCTCGCACGGCTTTGTATCCGGTGCCATGTTCCTCTGCATCGGTGTGCTCTACGACAGAATGCATTCGCGGCAGATTGCCGATTACGGTGGTGTGGTCAACACCATGCCCAAGTTTGCGGCGCTTTTTGTGTTCTTCGGCATGGCCAATGCTGGTTTGCCGGCCACCAGCGGGTTTATCGGTGAGTTCATGGTCATTCTGGGGGCGGTGCAATTCAACTTTTGGGTGGGGCTTCTTGCAGCAACAGCACTGATTCTGGGCGCTGCCTACACGCTCTGGATGGTGAAACGCGTTATTTTTGGGGATACCGCCAATGCCAATGTCGCGGCACTCACCGATTTGAGTCGACGCGAGTTCGGAATGCTTATGGCGATGGCCGCCCTGGTTCTATTCATGGGGGTCTGGCCAAAACCGTTTACCGCCCCCATGAGCCGCTCGGTCGATGCACTCCTCAAGCACGTGTCGGTCTCGAAGTTAACCCAGCCGGTCATGAAGGCGGAGTCTCGATAATGACGATCTCACAACTGAATCTGCAGACCGTTGCGCCGGAGATCGCCCGATTGTTGCTGCTCTCTGTGGTGATGCTGGTCGATCTTTTTGGCCGCGAGCGTGCCCGATCGCTCGGCCATCTATTGAGTGTGGGTGGACTCATCCTCATTGCTGCTTGGCAGTTATCAGAGGCGTTTCTCATTGTCCCCACCATCGGGATGAATGGATTGGTTGTTGCCGACCCGATGGGTGCTGCACTCAAAGGGGGTGCCAGTCTGGCCACCGCCATCACCCTGATCTACGCGCGCGAGACGCTTGTTAATCAGCCCATGGGTTTTGGCGAGTTCCACTTGTTCGCGCTTTTCGCCCTGCTTGGTGGTTTTGTCATGATTTCCTCCAACCATCTTCTCACCATCTACCTCGGCATTGAACTGCTGTCTCTCTCGCTCTACGCGGCAGTGGCCCTTCGGCGTGACAGCGCGGTGTCTACTGAGGCCGCCATGAAGTATTTTGTGCTCGGCGCGCTTGCCTCGGGCTTTTTGCTCTATGGCATGTCGATGCTCTACGGCGCGACCGGTAGCCGTGAAATCCCCACCATTCAAGACAAGCTTGCGAGTGGCTCGGCCGATCGATTGGTGATGGTCTTTGGCACCGTGTTCCTCGTTGCGGGGCTTGCCTTCAAACTCGGTGTGGTTCCATTTCATATGTGGGTACCCGATGTCTATCAGGGTGCGCCGACGGCCACAGTTCTACTCATTGGCGCTGCCCCCAAGTTTGCGGCATTTGCTATCACTATTCGGCTCTTGGTCTCTGGCCTGATTGGGGTGGCCGTGGATTGGCAGCAGATGCTTTTGGTGCTTTGCGTCCTCTCGCTTCTGGTGGGGAATGTGGTGGCGCTGGTTCAAACCAACCTCAAGCGCGTTCTGGCTTACTCCACCATTGCACATATGGGATTAATGCTACTGGCCATTGATTACGGGGTGCTGGGTGACAAGATCGAAGTC
>DAIPXU010000054.1:0-8705 GCA_036783055.1 Burkholderiaceae bacterium
CAGAAAAACCTTAAAAGTCTGGAAGTTAGCCCCGAATCCTCGCGGGAAGCTGGCCAGAGACAAATTCAACAAGTTTCTTTGCCCAGGCATCAATCTCAGAAACTTCCAGAGTCTTTTCAGTATCTTGCAGCACAAACCTAAAAGCAAGGCTTTTTTCACCTTGCCCCAATCCTTGGCCCTTGTAGAGGTCAAAAAGCTGCATCGACACCACCCACCGGCCCTCTGGGATGGCTGCCAGCCCGCCCTTTACCGCCGCAGTCATCTGACCAGCGGTGACTTGGTTGGGAACGATCCAAGCGATATCCCGCACAACGCTGGGCAGCTTGGATGGAATTGCCGCCTTTGGAAGGCCAATGTGGAGAAGAGGTTGCAACAACGACTCGCAGACAAGAGGAGCAGATCCGCCCTCAAGATCCAAGTCTTGTAGGAGTTGTGGATGCACCTCGCCCATGAGGCCCACGACCTTTCCTTGCACCAGGACCCTGGCCGACCGACCCGGATGAAGCCAATCGACCGACTCGCTCAGCGGCTCTAGAGTAAAGGCCACTGGGAAGAAGAGATCTTCTACCAGCCCCTTTAGGTCGAAGAAATCAACGTCAACTGACTGGGCGCCCCACTGTGTTGGTCGGGCCGATCCACTGAGCAAGACGGCCAAGACTTGGTCCTGCTCAACCCCTGCAACCGACCAAGCGCCCTCGCTAACCGCTTCATCGCGACGAAAGCGACGCCCAATCTCAAAGAGACGAATCCTCTCTTCTTGTCGAGCGCGATTTTCTTTGAGGATGCCAAGAAGGTTGGGAACCACTGAGGGCCGCATGACATTGAGGTGCGACGCAATGGGGTTGCGAAGCCCAAGCAACTGGCTGGAGTTCGCGAAGCGACTCGCCAAGCCCTTCTCCATAAAGCCGTATGTGATCACCTCATGGACACCGAGTGAAACGAGCCGGTCACGGATTTCCATTGCCGATCTCGTTGCCTCGGGTGGCGGCTGCGTCTTGAGCTCGGCCTTTGGCGGCCTGGCTTCAATCGTGTCGAAGCCCACAACGCGGGCCACTTCCTCGATGAGATCCTCTTCAATCTGCAGGTCGAACCGATGCGAGGGTGGCGAGACGATAAACAGGTTCCCCTGCTCCTTGGTCTCAAAGTCAATGCCAAGGCACCGCAGAACCTCTGCGACTTGTTCCGACGAGTAAGGCCTTCCAATGACTCGCTCGCAACGTGCCTTGCGCAAATGAATGATTGGCTGCAAGGGAGCAGCCCATGATTGATCGTTGAGCGGTCCAGCAACACCTCCGCAGATTTCGGCGATCAATTGACACACCCGTTCAAGGCATTGAACCGTAGCACCGGGGTCTACCCCCCGTTCGAAGCGATGCCCAGCATCGGTAGTGAATCGATAACGCTGGGCGCGGCCACGAATGGCATCGGGCCACCAGAATGCGGCTTCAACCAGAATATTCTGAGTATCGTCGGAGACCGCGGTTGCATGCCCGCCCATGATGCCGGCCATCGATACGGGGCCCTCATCATCGGCCACAACCCCCACTGACTTGTCGAGCGAAACTTGCTGATCGTTTAAGAGATGTAGCGACTCACCTGGCCACGCCCAACGCGCCGATATCTTCTTGCTGCTTACTTTGAGTCGATCCAGATCAAAGACATGGGTGGGCTGACCCAGCTCCAACATCACGTAATTCGAAATGTCGACCAAGGCCGAGATACTTCTCTGACCCGACTTCTCAAGCCGCTCTCGAAGCCAGGCAGGCGTTGGTGCCTTGGGGTTCACACCTCGTAGCACTCGGGTAGCAAATCGGCCGCAGAGCGCCCTCTGCGAATCTGGCTCGACCTGGACCTCAATCTTGTCATTGATTCCGGTCAAGACCGAAGACCATTTGGGTTCCCTCAATGGACTTCCAATCAAGGCCGCCAATTCTCTCGCCACGCCTTTGATTGAAAGGCAATCGGCACGATTGGGTGTGAGCTTGATGACCAATGTCTTCTGATCAAGCCCCAAGTGCTCACGAAGACTTTGTCCAAGGGTGTCCTCTGACAAGGCGCCCAAGTCGATGATGCCCTCGGACTCCTCTGAGATCCCCAACTCTTTCGAAGAGCAGAGCATGCCTTGGCTGACAACGCCCCGCATCTTGGCTTGCTTGATACGGAAATCACCGGGCAGAACCGCGCCATCGGTAGCGCAGGCCACGAACATCCCGGCATGGGCATTGGGTGCACCACAGACAATCTGTAGCGGCTTGGTTGGGTCACCGGTGGAGACGGTGCACACACGAAGTCGATCTGCGTCGGGATGCTTCTGGGCATCGAGAATCTTGGCAACCACCACACCCGTAAAAGGTGGTGCCGCCGATTCAATCTCTTCGACCTCAAGGCCGGCCATGGTCAGGCGCTCGGCGATCTCCTCGATGCTCAAGGAGGTATCGACCCAGTCACGGAGCCAGCCCTCTGGAACCCTCATGAGAACTGCCTCAGAAAGCGCAGGTCGTTCTCAAAAAACAAGCGGAGATCACCAATGCCATAACGAAGCATGGTGAGTCGCTCAAGACCACTGCCAAAGGCAAAGCCAATGACCCTCTCCGGGTCAAGACCGAAATTACGAATCACCGTGGGATGCACCTGACCAGCACCAGAGATTTCGAGCCATCGACCCTTCAGGGGCCCGCTTGAGAAGCGCATGTCGATCTCGGCCGAGGGCTCGGTGAAGGGAAAGAATGAGGGCCGAAAGCGAAGATCGAGTTGGTCATCTTCGAAGAAACGACTGAGAAAGTCGTGATAGACCCCCTTGAGGTCGGCAAAACTCACATCCTCTCCGAGCCAAAGCCCCTCGACTTGATGAAACATGGGTGAATGCGTCGCATCACTGTCAACGCGATACGTGCGTCCTGGCGCAATCACTTTAACCGGCGGTGCGTGGGTCTTTGCATAACGAACCTGCATGGGGCTTGTGTGCGTGCGCAAAAGCAGTGGCAGACCCGTGGAGTCTGTGCTTTCGAGGTAGAACGTATCCTGCATCGAGCGGGCGGGATGGTTCTCGGGGTTGTTGAGTGCGGTGAAATTCTTCCAGTCGGTCTCAACCTCTGGGCCATCGGCCACCGCAAAGCCAATCGAACTGAAGATCTCTTCGATGCGCCGCCAAGTCTGGACGACCGGGTGGATACTCCCAACGCCATCGGATCTGCCCGGAAGAGTCACATCGATGGATTCGGATGCGAGTTTGGCATTGAGTTGCGCCTGCGCGAGCTCATCGCGGCGACGACTGAGGCACTCTTCAATGAGAGACTTGGCGCGGTTGATCTCGGCCCCACGCGAACGTTTTTCTTCGGGGCCGAGCGCACCGAGTCCTTTGAGCAACTCGGTGAGGACCCCCGCTTTTCCGAGGAATCGCGCCTTGGCGTCCTCAAGTGAGGGAGAGTCGGGGGCGCTCTCGAAGGCAGTCTTTGCCTCCGAGACGAGACGGTCGAGCTCGGACATCGTGAGACCCGACCGTTGAGCTAGACGCCCAGCGCGGCCTTCGCCTTGGCCAAGATGGCTGCAAACGCAGCCTTGTCATGGACTGCCAAGTCGGCCAGAACCTTGCGGTCGATATCGATTTGGGCCTTCTTGATTCCCGCCATGAAACGGCTGTAGGTCAGATCGTTGGCGCGGCATGCGGCATTGATTCGAGTGATCCAGAGCGCGCGGAAGACGCGCTTGCGATTTCGTCGGTCGCGATATGCGTATTGTCCTGCACGCATAACCGCCTGCTTGGCAACACGAAAGACATTGTTGCGACGACCACGGAAACCCTTGGCCAGTGCAAGAATTTTCTTGTGCCGAGCCCTTGCGGTGACACCACGTTTTACGCGAGGCATGGTCGTTCTCCCTTACGCGTAAGGCATCATGTCGCGGACGTGCTGGACGTCGGACGGATGCACAGTGAGCGTGCCGCGAAGCTGACGCTTGTTCTTGGTGGTGCGCTTGGTGAGAATATGGCGCTTGGTGGCATGGGCGCGTTTAATCGAGCAACTCCCCCTGGCCATGCACAGCTTTGAGGCGGCCTTCTTGGTCTTCAGCTTGGGCATAACAACTCCTTTTGTTGCCTCGGCGGGTGAGAAACAGAGTTTCTGACTTTGGGAACCCTCAGCGGCTTTCTCTTCAAACTCAAACAAACACATCAACAACACATACAACCAAAAGAACTTTACTTCTTCTTCTTGGGGGCCACCACCATGATCATCTGACGCCCTTCTAACTTTGGCATCTGTTCAACCTGCGCAGCATCTGCCAAATCCTCGCGGATGCGCTCAAGCATCCGCATTCCAAACTCCTGGTGGGCCATCTCTCGGCCTCGGAACCGAATGGTGCACTTGGCCTTGTCACCCTCTTCAATAAACCGCAGGAGATTCCGAAGCTTCACCTGGTAATCGTTTTCATCCGTACCCGGGCGAAACTTCACCTCCTTCACCTGAATCACTTTCTGCTTCAGCCTCGCGTCGTGGGCTCTTTTTTGCTCCTGGTACTTGAACTTTCCAAAGTCCATGAGCTTGCAGACCACTGGTGACGCCTGGGGCGCAATCTCCACCAGATCAACATCTGCTTCTTCTGCCATCTTGAGGGCCTCGGTAATCTTGACGATTCCGATTGCCTCATTGTCGACGCCGACCAGGCGGACTTCAGGCGCTGTTATTTCTCCGTTGACGCGGTGCGTTCGATCAGTAGCGATTATTCTGCCTCTTAAAAATCATCAATCAATAAAAAAACGCCTCAACGGCGGCTTTCTATTGCTTGAAGCACGAGGCCGACGAAGGCGTCTTTCGACATTGTTCCAAGGTCTTCGCCCCCGCGGGCTCGGACCGATACCTGACCAGATTCTTTCTCTTTCTGCCCCACAACGGCAATAAAAGGAAGCTTTTGCAGGCTTAACTCTCGGATTTTATAAGAGATTTTGTCATCCCGCAAGTCTGCTTGCGCACGAATTCCTGCCAGGCGAAGGGATTCAAAAACGGACTGGGCGTAATCGGCCTGTCCCTCGGTGATGGAGGCCACCGCAACCTGTACCGGCGCGAGCCAAGCAGGCATGGCGCCTGCATGGTTCTCAATCAGAATCCCGATGAATCGCTCCAGGGAACCCACAATCGCCCGGTGGAGCATCACCGGCTGCCGGCGCGAGTTGTCCTCAGCGACATACTCCGCGCCCAGGCGAGCGGGCATGTTGAAATCGACCTGGATGGTTCCGCACTGCCAGATACGCCCAAGGGAGTCTTTGAGGCTGTATTCAATCTTGGGGCCATAAAAAGCGCCCTCTCCCGGCAGGAGTTGCCAGTCGACCCCCACACGATTGAGCGCATCACTGAGCGCCTTCTCTGACTTGTCCCAGATCTCATCGGACCCGACCCGTTGAGCCGGCCGTGTGGAGAGTCGATAGATCACATCAGTGAAACCGAAATCTTTGTAGACACCGAGGAGTCGCTGAGTGAAATCAAAGACTTCATCTTGGATCTGGTCTTCGGTACAGAAGATATGGCCGTCGTCTTGGGTAAAGCCCCTGACCCTCAGCAGGCCGTGGAGGCTTCCAGAGGATTCGTTGCGGTGACAGGAGCCGAACTCCCCATAGCGCAAAGGGAGGTCGCGGTAACTGCGAAGATCTGAATTGAAGACCTGAACATGGCCGGGGCAATTCATCGGCTTGACCGCGTAGTCGCGGTTCTCCGACGATGTGGTGAACATATTGTCTTTGTAGTGCTCCCAATGGCCCGATCGCTCCCAAAGCGAGCGATCAAGAATCTGGGGGCAGCGAATCTCCTGGTAGCCGGCATCCAAATAAACCTGCCGGAGATACTGCTCAACCTGCTGCCAGATCGTCCATCCCTTGGGATGCCAGAAGACAAGCCCAGGGGCGTTGTCTTGCATGTGAAAAAGGTCAAGCGCCTTGCCCAGCTTGCGATGGTCTCGCTTCTCAGCCTCCTCGAGCTGGTGGAGATAGGCGTCGAGCTCCTCTTTTTTGGCCCAGGCGGTTCCGTAGACCCGCTGGAGCATTTCGTTTCGGTGATCACCCCGCCAGTAGGCACCGGCGACCTTCATTAACTTGAAGACCTTGAGGCGGCCGGTTGATGGCACATGGGGGCCGCGACAGAGATCGACAAACTCGCCCTCTCGGTAGAGCGAGATCGGCTCATTCGAGGGGATGCTGGCGATAATCTCAGCCTTGTACTTCTCTCCCATTGACTCGAAGAGTTCAACGGCCTTGTCACGCGCCCAGACCTCGCGCTTGACAGGCGCGTCTCTGGCGGCAAGCTCTTTCATCTTCGCCTCAATCGCCTCGAGGTCTTCCGGGGTCAGGGGGCGCTTGTAAGAAAAGTCGTAGTAAAAGCCATGCTCCACGACCGGCCCGATCGTGACCTGCATATCCGGAAAGAGAGACTTCGCGGCGTAGGCCATCAAGTGGGCGGTGGAGTGCCGAATGATTTCGAGGCCATCGGCGTCTTTATCCGTAACGATTGCCAATCGAGCGTCTTGGCTGATTTCGAATGAGGTGTCGACAAGACGGTCATTGACCCTCCCGGCCAGGGCGGCCTTCGCGAGTCCTGGCCCAATGGAGGCCGCCACCTCTGCCACAGTAACGGCGCCAGGGAACTGCCGGACGGATTGGTCGGGGAGCGTAACGTTGATCATGTCAATTGATGGTAGGCGCGATTGGACTCGAACCAACGACCCCCACCATGTCAAGGTGGTGCTCTAACCAGCTGAGCTACGCGCCTGCCGAAATGCGGATGTTACTGGCTCTGCGGCCCCTTGGCAAAACAAGGCCCTTTCTCAGACCAGTTCCAACTCAAAACCGAGACGCCTCCACTCGGCCCGCTCCTGCTCCAGCGTGTGCAAGGTCAGCGGATGGGCCTCGAGCCAGTCGTGGTCGACTTCCAGTCGAAACCCCCGTGCCCGAATGCTCAACTGAACCCGCGGAATTCTCCTGTCACTTCGACTGCGAAAGAAAATCGCCGCCAGCCGAATGCACAAGAGTGCAGCCCAGGACATCTGATCAGGAACCGTCGACTGAACCTTCGCCAGTTTCCCCACATGGCCAAGAACCCATGCGGACATGAGACGCTGCTCATCTCGAGAGAAGCCCGGCATATCCGCTTGGGACACGATGTAAGCGGAGTGCTTATGAAAACTGCTGTGAGAGATTGAATGCCCGATTTCGAGCAGCTCCGCGCTCCAGCCCAGAAGCCTCGCGATTGCATCTCGCTCCTCTTGGCTGCCGGTGGCGACCTGCGTCCACAAGGCCTGGGCCAGCCCCTTGACCCGCGCGGCCTGCCCGGCATCGACCTGGTAGCGCTGCTTAAACTGTGCCACGGTAAGCGCCCTCATGTCCTCCTGACCAGATCGACCAAGGACGTCGTAGAGGACGCCCAATCGAAGGGCGCCGTCAGAGAACTGCATCGATTCAATACCAAGCTCTTCGAATGCGGCAATCATGATCGATAGGCCCCCAGCGAAGACCGGTGCTCGTTCGGGTTTGAGGCCGGGCACTTGGTCGGCCCTTACTGTGCCGGCTTTGAGCAGCTGACTGCGAATTCGATCGAGTCCATCGAGCGTCATGACGCGATTGGTCTCGCCCATTCCCTCGAGCACCTCAAATATGGCG
This sequence comes from Burkholderiaceae bacterium, assembly GCA_036783055.1. Taxonomy (GTDB): domain Bacteria; phylum Pseudomonadota; class Gammaproteobacteria; order Burkholderiales; family Burkholderiaceae_A; genus Hahnella. The sequence continues at coordinate 7,640 of DAIPXU010000054.1, forward strand.
CGTGCCGACCCACTGGAACCAACCGCTGCCTGCCAGCCCTCGCGCTTGAAGTCTGAGGTAATGACCTCGATGCTTCGCCGCGCCTCGAGCACTGCCTGTTTGAATGCGGCCCGTGAGACAGCTGCATCGGGAAAGAACTCGCGGCTGAAACGAATACAACCGATGAACACACTCTCTAGAAGCAAAGGCTCGTAGTCACGACCGATGATGAATTCGGTGGAGCCCCCACCGATATCGATCACGAGTCGGCGGTTGCCGTCGGCAGCAATGCTGTGGGCCACGCCGTTGTAGATCAGCCGTGCCTCCTCTTTGCCCGCAATCACCTCAATGGGGAACCCCAAGGCGGCCTCGCAGGTCTCAAGGAATGCCTCGCCATTTTTGGCGACCCGAAAGGTATTTGTTGCCACTGCCCTTACCCGCTGGGGTTCAAACGCCCTTAGGCGCTCGCCAAAGCGCTGGAGGGCGGCAATGGCCCGCGCCTGAGAGCTTGCATCCAGCCGTTTGTCAGCAGACAAACCCGCCGCGAGCCGCACCACATCTTTCAGGCTGTCGAGGGGGTAAATCTGGGGCGCCTGTGGTGGCTGTTGACCCCTGCCGACCAGAAGGGGAAACGAGTTGGACCCCAAGTCCACCGCGGCGACGAGCTCTGGGGCGTCGTTTTTTGGAGCCAAGACGGAAGCCATGGTCGGATTATAGGTGGTTACACTAGTCTGCATGGAAAAAAGCAAGCGCTTGAAGGCCCCCAAGCCCGTGGCGTCACAAGGCCAAGCCGCTCGTGCGCACGGCCCTCGCCGCTCCAGGGGCGCTGGACTGATCTCCACCACCCCGCAGCCCGGCAATGGCCGTTACATCAATCGGGAACTCAGCCTTCTTGCTTTCAATGAGCGGGTGCTGAGTGTCTCCGAGAATCTTTCGGTTCCGCTGCTCGAGCGGCTTCGCTACATCTGTATTGTGTCGAGCAACCTCGATGAACTATTCGAGATTCGGGTCTCGGGCCTAAAGGCCAAGATCCGACAGGGCGCCGGAGACGTCCCAGACCTCGATGGATTTACACCAGCGCAGACCT
>DAIPXU010000055.1:0-8692 GCA_036783055.1 Burkholderiaceae bacterium
GCTGTCTCGTGAAGCGGCGCAGCCTCTGGTGTTGGGTCTTTTGGCGCTTGTTGCGTATGCCACGTTGCGTGATCGGGGCGTGGGTCGAGAGCATGCACCAACCCTGTCGAACAAGGGGGCTTTTGGTGCGGCACTGCTACTCGGTGCGGGGATAGGGTTTTATGATGGTTTTTTCGGCCCGGGAACTGGGGCCTTCTTGATCTTTGTTTTTGTGCGGTCTTTTGGTTTTGATTTTCTTCATGCCTCGGCCCACGCCAAGTTGGTCAATGCCACGACCAACATCGGTGCGTTGCTTTACTTCATTCCGAGCGGCGAAATCCTGTGGCTCTTGGCAGTGGTCATGGCTGTATCGAATGTGTTTGGTGCGACGCTTGGGACGATGTTGGCGATTCGCAAGGGAAGCGCTTTTGTTCGGCAGTTTTTTTTAGTTCTTTTGGCAGTGCTCATTCTCCGAATGGCCTGGACAACGTGGGAGATGTTTCTATGAATGCGCCTGAAACGGTGGGACTCAAGACAGTGGGTCATTGGATTTCTGGTCGGCTTTTCCTCGACGACAAGGAGGAGGAAGGCGTCGTTTTTGATCCGGCCCTCGGACGAGAGACCAAGAAAGTGAAATTAGCGGGTCCCCAGACCGTGTCTTTGGCCATGGACGCCGCGGCAAAGGCGTTTCCTGAGTGGGCAAACACTCCCCCCGTTCGCCGCGCGCGAGTTATGTTCGCATTCAAGTCTTGGGTGGAACAGAACCGGGAGGCGCTTGCGAAACTCATTACATCTGAGCACGGCAAGACGCTCGACGATGCACGCGGTGAGATCCAACGGGGCCTTGAGGTTGTCGAGTTTGCTTGCGGCATTCCACAACTGCTCAAGGGGGAGTTTACGGACCAGGTGGGCTCGGGTATTGATGCCTGGAGCGTAAGACAGCCTCTCGGTGTCTGTGTTGGAATCAGTCCGTTTAATTTTCCCGTGATGGTCCCCATGTGGATGTTTCCCGTGGCCCTGGCCACGGGAAACACGTTTGTGATGAAGCCCTCGGATCGGGACCCCTCGGCCACCCTTTTCCTCGCAGAGGGCTTGAAGGCAGCCGGTCTTCCAGACGGCGCATTCAACGTGATTCAGGGGGGCGCGGCCACCGGGGATGCGCTCATTGATCACCCCAAGACCGCCGCCGTTAGTTTCGTGGGGTCCACTCCCATTGCAAAACTCGTCCATACACGGGCTTCTTCACAGGGCAAACGCGTTCAGGCTTTGGGTGGTGCTAAAAACCACCTGGTGGTGATGCCCGATGCAGATTTGGACCAGGCGGTTGATGCACTGGTTGGCGCGGCTTATGGCTCTGCTGGAGAGAGGTGCATGGCGATCTCAGTCGCTGTTGCGGTGGGCTCGGTGGGAGATGCATTGGTGAGCAAACTCGCCGAGAAAGCCAAGGCGATTAAAGTGCTCCCTGGAGCAGTGCCCGGCTCAGAGATGGGCCCCCTTGTGACCAAGTCCCATCTCGACAAGGTGCTTGGCTTTGTCGCCCTTGGGGAGAAGGAGGGGGCCAAGCTCGTGGTCGATGGGCGCGGTTTTAAGCCGTCGGGCGCGGAAGATGGCTTCTTCATGGGGCCCTGGCTTCTTGACCAGGTGTGGCCGGCATTTACCTTTTACATGGTGGAGATCTTTGGCCCGGTGTTGAGCGTGGTGCGTTGCAAGGATTTTGAAGAGGCGCTGGCATTGATTAACGACCACCAGTATGGCAATGGTGTCTCCATCTTCACCCGCGATGGCGACTCGGCCCGAGAGTTCAGCCATCGTGTCAAGGTGGGAATGATCGGGGTGAACATCCCCATTCCCGTTCCCATGGCTTTCCACTCATTCGGGGGCTGGAAAGATTCTCTCTTTGGTGATCATCATATCCACGGGCCTGAGGGCGTTCGCTTCTATACCCGCTACAAGGCCATTACTCAGCGTTGGCCGAAAGGCATCCGCTCGGGCGCCGAGTTTGTGATGCCCACAATGAAATAGGTTTAGGAGTCGATATGGGTGTTCGAGAGGATTTGTTTTCTGGGCTGAGAGACCCGTCTCTGCTGCGGACTGAGAGCCTCATTAACGGGGCCTGGGTTGGGAGTGGCCGGCGTTTTTCGGTGACCAACCCCGCCAACGGTGAGTTGATCGCTGAGGTTGTTGATTGTGGCGAGGCAGAGACGCGACTCGCCATTGAGGCCGCCGCTGCGGCCTTTCCGGCCTGGAAGGCACGACTGGCCAAGGAGCGGTCTGAGATCCTGAAGGCATGGCACCGCCTGATTGTTGAGAACGCAGACGATTTGGCTTTGTTAATGACGATGGAGCAGGGCAAACCGTTGACCGAGGCCCGCGGCGAGGTGCTCTACGCCGCGAGTTTCGTTGAGTGGTTCGCGGAAGAGGCCAAACGGGTCTATGGCGAAGTGATTCCCCCAACCGTTGCGGGGCGTCAGATCCTCGTGACCAAGGAGCCCATTGGCGTGACAGCGGCGATTACGCCTTGGAATTTCCCGGCGGCAATGATCACCCGCAAGTGCGGGCCCGGGCTTGCGGTTGGCTGTACCTCGGTGGCCAAGCCCGCGGAGGCCACGCCATTAACAGCCCTTGCCTTGGGTGAGTTGGCGATTCGCGCGGGGTTTCCCCCGGGCGTCTTCAATGTCGTGACAGGAAGCGGTTCGTCGTCTCCCGAGATCGGGCGAGTGCTCTGTAGCGATAGCCGCGTTCGAAAGCTCTCATTCACGGGCTCTACCGAGGTGGGAAGACTTTTGTTTGCCCAGTCCGCTCCAACCATTAAGAAGCTCTCATTGGAACTCGGGGGGAACGCACCGTTCATTGTTTTCGACGACGCGGATTTGGACCAGGCCGTCGAAGGCTTAATGGCGGCCAAGTTTCGGAACGCTGGGCAGACCTGTGTCTGCCCCAATCGAATATATGTCCAGGCGTCGATCATGGATGCGTTTGCCCAGCGTTTGGTCGGGCGGGTTGATTCCCTAAAGGTTGGTTCGGGTCTGGACTCCGGGGTTCAGATCGGACCGCTCATTGAGGCCGCTGCGCTCGAGAAGGTGGAGGCCCATGTGAGGGACGCTCTATCCAAAGGAGCTCGGCTGATGACCGGGGGCGCGCGCCACTCCCATGGCGGACTCTTTTTTCAGCCGACCGTTCTCTCTCACGTCCCGGAGGGGGTTCAACTCTCTGATGAAGAGACGTTTGGGCCGGTGGCCCCATTGTTCGGATTTGAGAGTGAGGCCGAGGTGCTTCGTCGAGCGAATGACACGGAGTTCGGTCTGGCCGCATACGTCTTTACCAGGGATTTGGGTCGGGCATTTCGCGTGGCCAATGGACTTGAGTCCGGTATGGTCAGCGTGAATACCGGGGCATTCTCTAATGAGGTCGCCCCGTTCGGCGGCGTGAAGCAGTCTGGACTCGGCCGAGAGGGCTCGCGGCATGGGGTCGAGGAGTACTTGGAGATGAAGTACATCACGTTGGGCGGGCTGGCTTAAGCACGGACGGGGCTCTTCGTACGAGGCGGGCGCGTCGCTAGCTTTGTGCATGAAATGTTTCACGTGAAACAGCGTGTGTGCCAAATTTGTCCCTTAACAGGGAGTGCCATCCGAGTCGAGCAGTGTTTCACGTGAAACAACCGCCAAAACGGTTGAGGCAGCCCCCTGGCTCACTTTATAATTTGATCCCTGCAGAACAATTCCGGGCCAGCGCCCCCTTTCCCAACCCCCCCTTGAACAGACAAAGCGGCACTTACCTTGGACTTCCCAAAGCGGTTTGATGTCATTGTCGTCGGTGGCGGCCACGCCGGAACCGAGGCCGCCTTGGCGGCCGCGAGGAGCGGGGCCGAGACGCTTTTAATCACTCACTCCATCGAGACCCTGGGACAGATGTCGTGCAATCCGTCCATCGGCGGAATCGGCAAGGGCCACCTGGTCAAGGAAATCGATGCCCTGGGCGGTGTTATGGCGATTGCGACCGATGAGGCCGGAATACAGTTTCGTGTATTGAACAGCTCCAAAGGGCCCGCCGTTCGGGCCACGCGGGCCCAGGCCGATCGAGTTCTATACAGGGCGGCCGTTCGGCGGCGCCTCGAAAACCAGCCGCGACTGAGTTTGTTTGCTCAGGCCGTCGATGACTTTCTAATTGAATCGGATCGGGTCGCAGGGGTGGTCACCCAGACCGGTCTTGTCTTCCGCTCGTTGACAGTCGTTCTAACGGCTGGGACTTTCTTGAACGGCAAGATCCACGTCGGCCTTCAATCCCACTCGGCTGGTCGCGCCGGAGACCCCCCCGCAATAGCACTCTCGAGGCGACTCAAGGAACTGTCCCTGCCTCAGGGGCGCCTCAAGACGGGAACACCACCCCGGATTGATGGCCGATCCATTGACTGGTCCAGGCTTGCCGAGCAGCCCGGTGACCTCGACCCCGTGCCGGTGTTTTCATTCATCGGCAGCCGGGAGATGCACCCCCGACAGGTCTCCTGCTGGGTCACGCACACCAATGAGAAAACACATGAGGTGATCCGTGCAGGCCTTGATCGGTCTCCGATGTTTACGGGGGTCATTGAGGGGGTCGGACCCCGCTATTGCCCCTCGATCGAGGACAAGGTCCACCGGTTTGCAGACAAGGCCAGCCATCAGATCTATCTCGAGCCCGAGGGCCTGGATACCCACGAGATCTATCCGAATGGGATCTCCACCAGCCTGCCCTTTGATGTTCAGCTTCAAATAGTTCACTCCATGGTGGGGCTTGAGGGGGCGCATGTTCTTCGGCCTGGCTACGCCATTGAGTACGATTACTTCGATCCCCGGGGCCTGTTTCGGAGCCTAGAGACCAAAGCCATCGGCGGGCTCTTCTTCGCCGGCCAGATCAACGGAACCACAGGCTATGAAGAGGCCGCCGCCCAAGGACTTCTTGCCGGCCTCAACGCAGCCCGCCAGACCAAGGGCCTTGCGCCCTGGTGCCCCGATCGCCACGAGGCTTACCTGGGGGTGTTGGTCGATGACCTGGTCACTCGGGGGGTGAACGAGCCTTACCGAATGTTCACAAGTCGAGCCGAGTACCGCCTGAGCCTCCGAGAGGACAATGCCGACCTGCGGCTGACTCCAATCGGAAGAGAAATGGGCCTGATTGATGACGACCGTTGGGCTCGATTTGAGCAGAAACGCGATGCGATCGAGACCGGCAAGGCCACCCTGAAGCGTATCTACTTTGGCACTGCGATTGGTCCGGATCTGTGGCAGAGGATGTTTCCGGAGCAGCCGACACCGCCGCCGGAGGCCGCGGCCCACGATCTTCTCAAGCGCCCGGAGGTGCGACTTGGCGATCTTGAGAGGGTCTTTGGCCACCGCTTTGCAGAGGACCATTTGGCAGCGGAGCAGATCGAAATCCAGGTGAAGTACGAGGGATACATTCGACGGCAATCCGATGAAGTCGAGCGCCGTCGGCATCACGAAGAAACCCCTCTGCCCAGGGACCTCGTTTACGAGTCCATTCGAGGGCTCTCGATTGAGGCGATTCAGCGCCTAACCGCCGCTCGTCCGGAGACGATTGGCCAGGCCTCCCGACTCTCGGGGATCACACCCGCCACCATTTCGCTTCTCTTGATTCATCTCAAGAAGCTCCGAAGCCGTTCTCTAGACCCCGATGCTGCTGAGCTCCGATCCGTCGCTTGAGCCCGGGCTCGATCAGCGCATTGCTCAAGCGATTGAGCGGCATCGACCTGGTCTCAGAGACCAAGTCGACGCCGGCGCGATTGACGCCATGGCGGAGTACACCCGAGAACTCAGTCGCTGGAATGCTGTACACAACCTAACGGCCATTGAGTCGGTTGATGAAGTTATTCGGAGGCATCTCATTGACACCATGGGTGCCTGGCCCGGGTTACGGCGCTTTCTGTACGTTTATGCCTCGAATAACCTGCTGGGCCAACAAACCGGGACGAGCCCGCAGACAGCAAGTCCCTTTCAAGCGCCACCTTATGTCGTTGACGTGGGCTCGGGCAATGGGGTTCCTGGTCTTGTTTTGGCGATATTGGAGCCAAGCCTTCGAATCTATCTCATCGAGAAATCGTCCCGAAAGGCCGCATTCCTCAGGCATGCCGCAGCAACCCTCGGACTCTCGGGGCGTGTATTCGTGGTTTCGGCCGATGTGGCTCAGGTCCAACTCGACGAGCGAGACGGCTGTGCCATCATCCTGTCTCGGGCCTTTGCTGCCTTGGAGGACTTTCTGGATCGAAGCTGGCATCTCTCGCAGCAGCAAACCCACTGGCTCTATATGGCCGGGCGTCGAGACCAAGTCTTGGGGTTGGCCCAAATTCAAGGCAGCTGGCGGTATGACCATCCTCGGCGACCGGGGGATTTTTGCCTGGAGTCCCTAGAGACCGATTTCGCGCTTGAGGCAGAGCGCCATCTTGTTTGGATACGAAGGAGAGCGTCTTGACACAAACCGAGCAGCCCTCGGCCACGACCCGAAGGACCCAGGTCTTTGCCGTGGCCAATCAAAAGGGCGGGGTGGGCAAGACCACCACGGCCGTTAATCTGGCCGCCTCCCTTGCGCGATTGGGCCATCGAACGCTTCTTGTTGATCTGGACCCTCAAGGCAATGCAACCATGGGAAGCGGGGTGGACAAGTCGGCGCTTCACAAAACCATCTACACGGTTTTACTCGGAATCGATCAGGCAGAGACCGTCAGAATCAAGACCGATTTTGGCTATGACCTCCTGCCGGCGAATCGAGAACTCGCGGGTGCAGAGGTAGAGTTGGTGGACCTGGAGTCTCGTGAGCACCGGCTCGCCATCGGGCTAGCGACCATTGCCTCTGCCTACGACATGATCCTCGTGGACTGCCCGCCCTCGCTGTCCATGTTGACCCTCAACGGGCTCTGCGCTGCCAACGGCGTGGTCATTCCCATGCAATGTGAATACTTCGCTCTCGAGGGACTCTCCGACTTGGTGAATTCCATCAAGCGAGTTCATGCAGGCCTTAATCGTGAGTTGCGAATCATTGGGCTGCTGCGAGTGATGTTTGACCCCCGAATGACGCTCTCGCAGCAGGTCAGCGACCAACTCGAGCGCCACTTTGCTGAAAAGGTTTTCAAGACTGTCATTCCGAGGAACGTTCGTCTGGCCGAGGCCCCCAGTCATGGGCAGCCGGTCCTTCGTTACGACGGGACCTCAAGGGGTTCGCAGGCCTACTTAGGGTTTGCTCAGGAGTTGGTTGATCGTTTGGGACTGGCAAGGCGCCCGGCAAGGGAAGAGGGGGTGAGTGCATGAGCGCACTAAAAAAGAAAGGGCTTGGTCGGGGGCTCGAGGCGCTCTTGGGCGCAGCGATGCCTGAACTCGAGGCATCGGCAGCGCGAGACTCAAGCCTGATGGAGATCGATATCTCCAGCCTACAGGCGGGTCGTTATCAGCCGCGCCAAGTCATGGACGAGGAAGCCCTCGATGAATTGGCAGACTCCATACGATCCCAGGGGGTCATTCAGCCTATTGTGGTCCGACCCATTGGGGCCAACCCCTCATCCGAGGCTCGTTACGAGATCATCGCGGGTGAGCGCCGCTTTAGGGCCGCCCAGAGGGCTGGGCTGCTTCGAATTCCCGCGGTGATTCGGGAGGTCGATGACCAGGTGGCGCTGGCCATGGCCCTGATTGAGAACCTTCAGCGCCGAGATTTATCGGCCATTGAAGAGGCCCAGGGGATTTCTCGTCTAATAAGTGAGTTTGGACTCACCCACGAACAGGCAGCCAAGGCAGTTGGTAAGTCTCGAAGCGCGACGAGCAATCTCCTGCGACTGCTCGGGCTCCCGGACACTGTTCAGGCCTACCTTCGCGATGGCCAACTTGAGGCCGGACATGCGAGGGTTCTGGTGACCCTCGCAGCACCGCAACAGCGGGCTCTGGCCGAGTTAATCGTTGCCCAAAAGCTCTCCGTTCGAGAAGTCGAGGATCGGGCCAGGCAGCTCCTCGGCGGCGGTAAGCGCACCAAGCCCAGAGGCGCATCAACCGAAGGGGCGGCCGACTGGCGACGCATGGAGGAGCAGCTTGCGGATCAACTCGGGTTGGTCGTGGCACTTAAGCCCAAGGCCTCAGGGGGTGGTGAGATACGGATTCACTTCTCTGGCCCCGACGAGTTCGAAGGCCTTCTGCATCGATTGTTGCCAGGTTCGCACACGGGCTTTTGAGGGTTTTTGACAGTGCCCCTCCCTCCAAACTACACTCCGACGAGTGAGTTGTTGGCCAGACGATCGAACCGCTGTGTTTTGTCGTTTGTCGGAGTAGATCGCGACCCGGGGAGGTAGGTGTGTTCGGAGTCGTGGCACTTCAGGGGGCACTCGTCGCAATTTAAGCGCTTGCTGTAGCGCTTTTGTTCGACGAGATTCTGGCGCTAAGCCTTTTTTGTGGCGGCTTGAGCGTTGTTCTCCCAAGCCTATGGTTTGCCTGGTTCCTCAAGCGGGCCTCCGCCTCAAAGCAGGCGGTTGTCTGGTTGGTGGGGGAGTTCGGGAAACTGGCTATGGCAGTCGTTTTGCTGGTGTCACTCGAGTCGGCTTGGTCCGAGATGAGTTGGCCGGCCGCGGTGGTGGGACTTGTAGTGGCATCAATGTCGCTTTTCTTTGCACCGTTTCTATTGCTTTATCGAGGGAGCCGAGCGAGTGAACAGCGCCTGGCAAATCGGCTAAGAGGCCTCTCATAGC
>DAIPXU010000056.1:0-8429 GCA_036783055.1 Burkholderiaceae bacterium
GACTCAGGCCCTCGCCCTCCCACGCGACGGGATAGAAAGAAGGCGCCTAGAGCGGCACAGCAGCGAAGCAGTCGATCAGTTCGGCGCTGGCGCGCGCGAGGGCGTCGATGAGCTGACGGGGGCTGTGCCCGGCTAGGCCCTCGACCCCGACGCGGTTCAGCCGGTTGACGTGGGCGACGAGGCTGGCATAGTCGGTGGTGGGCGGCGGTTCAATGTATTTGTCGCGAATTGTTTTGGCCTCGAGTTTGTTTCGCTGCTCTAGCTGCTTGGAGGCGGTCTCGGCCTCCACGGCGTCTCCCCTGTCTTGCGCCTCGAGCAGTCTCTGGTAATCCTCCATTGGGAACTTCGCATCGATTGGAAGCCAGACGGGGAGGTCTGCGGTTGCGCCCGGGAAACGAATAGCAAACTCCACACGCTCGTTGCTGTTGCGTCGAGTGGCGACGTTTCTTTCATACTGACCCGGCACAAGGATCTGCTCGATCATCGCCTGGAGCTGGACCTCGCCCCAGGTGCCTCGCGACTTCACATTGGTCAGCACCTTTTTGAGGTCGCCCACGCCACTCGCAAGGCTCTGCATTTCGCCAAGCCCCCGATGAACCTGCTCAAGTCGATCCGAGACAAGCTTGAACGATTGCCCCAGGCGTTCTTCTAAGGTGCTCTGCAACTTCTCATCGACCGTCTTTCTCATCTCCTCGAGCTTGCTCGCGTTGTCCTTCTGAATCGCCTCTAGGCGGGAATCGATGCCTTGCTGACTCAACTCCAGGCTGCTCTGAATCTGCTGGGTGAGCGATTGAATACGCAGCTCCTGCGACTGACTCAGGTGCTCGGCCACGGCTTTGAGGGCCACCAATTGGGTGGCAAGCCAGCCCAGTAGAACCAGACTTGCGAGTGCAATCCCAATAAGGACAAGCAGACCAGACTCCATCAGCGCGGTGGTGCCTCGGTGGACTCTTGCGTCTTGGCCTGTGTTGAGTCAGCGGGGGGGGCCTCTTGGTGCACCAGGGACTCGTCAGTGGGCGCGGCTGTCTGGGGCACGACCGGCGCAGCCTGATTGGCGTTCTGCGCATGCGTGGCTGTGCCCTGCGCTTGTTCTTGCGCCTTGGCCGCCGCCTCGGCCTCGAGCGCCGCGAGGGCCTCTCGACGCACTGCGATCTCTTGGTTCATCTCTTGAAGCTTGGCCTGGTTGGTGTCGCGGGTGCGAACGAGCGGGTTGTCCGGCGGATCCGCGCTCTCTTTTGCGCGCCGGAGCGCCCTCATCTCTCGCTGATGAAGCACGTAAAGCAACACCACAACCCCAAGGCCGATGAGCCCCTCAAGAACGATGATTGGTGTCGCTGGATTCATAGGTCGATTTCAGTGTTGGGATCCGAACGGCCGAGGAGTTCAAGCCCAAATTCTATGCCCATCGGGGTTTTGGTTGTCAGTGCGGCTGACATCCCCTTGATGGCCGTCTGTCTTAACGCATACGCGAGCGGAAAGATGGACTCCCTTCAAACTCAATGGGGAGAAATTGCATGTCATCTCTGCTTGGTCGACGTCTGGGCCCACGTCTAATCTTTGCGGGGCGGCGCTCTCGGAGGCCGCGTCGCTTGCTTGAGGCCTTAATACTGGCCGCGTGCGCAGCCGCCGTGTATGGGGTACTGCAAGTCTCAGAGGCTTTCGAGATTATTGAGGGTCTTATCCAGACCCTTCGATCCGCTCTGGCCCATTCGAGCCACCGATTCATCGGTGGCCCTGCAACGGTTGTCGATCCCGCCTAGCGAATGAAGTTCTGAATCGCCTTGGAGACGCGAGCGGAGTCCTCGGACACGAGGAATCGGAGAAGCGCCACCTTGTCGTCATAGGAGTTGGCGGTATTGAGAAGTTCCATCGAGATCTTCGGCTTCTTGGGCTTAAGACGTGCCTTGATCTCCTCGAGCGACTCGCCGTCCTGGATTTCAATGACTTCTTCGGCGGCCTGCTGTGCAGCCATCGCCTCGGCCTGGGCCCTGGCTTCGGCATGGGCCTGGGCCTCGGCCAGCGCAGCAGCCTGCTCTGCAGCCACCACGGCCTCTGTCTGGGCGGTGGTTCGGGCCATTAGCTGCTTGGTGTAGAGCTTGGGATTATTGGCGCGCTTGCTCAGTGAGATGGCGCGCTGACGAATCTCTTTCGGAACGGGAGGAACGACCGAGTGCCATATGAAGAGCCCAATGCCAAGGAAAATGAGCATCATGACGAAGAAGCCGAGGACCTCGGGCGTGAAGAGAAGATCGGGTGCCTTCATGCCAATAAAGGCCACGGCAATAAAGGCCAAGCCAACGATTGCCGCGGAGATGACGCGGGTACGAGGGTCTGCAGGCTGGACATCAAGATGGGTGGGGCGCTGCCGCGGAAGTTCTCGCCCATCGGTATTGATGATGGTGTAGGTCATGAACGCCATGAGCCCGATCATCACGGCCCAGGCGGCAAAGTTCAGGGTGCCAAAGATGAGTTTCGGAAACGCCAAGGAGACTGCCGTGACCAGCGCGAAGATGGGCACAATCAAGGCCAGAGAGACCACGCGACGCTTAATGACTGGGGAGACTTCCATGTGCCAATGCCCTTTCAGCGGGTTTTGGGTCTGTAAAACCCGACCCTTATGGATGCATATCGGCCCAAAACCGACGAACTGAAGAGCCGGTTGTCTCCAGCATCCCCCTGCCGGGAGGGATCCCACCCTGAATCTCTGCCTGCTACTTTTTCTCGTCCTTCTTGGCAGGGGCGCCCACCGGCTTCGGAGGAGGACGAGGATCCATGGCGCAGGCCCACTCGGCCAGTCGGGCGTCGAGCTTGCCCGGCGCGATGGGTCGCCATTCAAGGTTCTCTGCCCTGAGCGACGCTATGATCTGTCCCGCCCCATCGGTTCCTGCATAAGAGACAACGAGCATTGATCGAATCTCGTTGGACTTGCAGTTGATCTCCTCACGAGTACGGGTGGACATGGCACCAATGGACGATCGCTCGATGAGATTGGTCAGGCGCCAAATCAGCCGGCGATCCTCGCTTTTGGTGCGCTCTCCGTCGACACGGTCGATGTCTAGAAAATGCTTGACCCGAGGGGGCTCCTCGGCGATGAATCGGTAAGTTACTTGGGCTTGGGACGGAACTGAGAGGCTCGCAAAAATGATGAGGGCCGACAGGGCGGTGTACTTCAACTTGAAGAGACTGGGCATTCGGCCATTCTAGCGAAGCTCAGACCAATCCGAAACGCTTGTGGGTCAATCGGCTGGCGATGGCGAAAGAAACCAGTGCAAAACCGATGAGCGTGAGCAGTGGGCCAGCTGGATCCGAGGGCCATTGATCCAGAAACAGCGGGCGCACCAGGTTGACACTGGCGGTGAGCGGCAATAGGTCAGCCAGCACGGCCAATGCCGCTGGTAATTGGTCTCGAGGAAAGTAGACCCCCGAGAGAAATGTCATGGGTGTGAGAAACAGGGTGATGTAGTAGGTGAAGAAGTCGTAGCCCTTGGCAAGGGCATTAAAGATGAGTGCAAGGCTGGCAAAGCAAATGCCCGTGAGAAATAAGAGCGGCAGGGCAGCAATGAGTTTGACTGAATATGAAATTCCAAGGGCGAGCATAACGAGCAGGATCGCACTGGCCGTGAAAAGAGATTTAAAGCCCGCCCAGACCAACTCCGCAAAAATGATGTCATTGAGATTTACTGGTGCGTTCATGATCCCGTCCCACGTCTTTTGGGGGGACATTCTTGAGTAGGCCGAGTAGAGCGCTTCAAAGCTTGCAGCGGTCATGGTGCTTGCACAAATTGAGCCGCTGGCAAGAAAGAGCAGATAACTCAACTCCTGTTCGCCAAAACGAACCGAGCCCACCAAGGCACCAACACCAAACCCAAAGGCCACTAAAACAAACAGGGGCTCTGCGATATTACCTATAAGGCTGGGCAAGAAGAGATTACGCCAGACCATATAATTGCGCAGAAAAACTGGCAGCCAGGCGCGAGATACAACGAAGGGGTTATTCACGAGGCCTCTCGAATCTGTCGTCCAGTGAGCTTCAAGAAGACGTCCTCCAAGTTTGCGGGACGATGCAACACTCGGAGCAAGGGCAAGGCCTCGAGTGCCTGAAGCAGGGTGTGGGGCTCCTGGCTGTAGAAGAAAACCGTCTCGCCACTCTGCTCGAGTCGATCGGCATATCTACCCAGTTGAGGCAGGGCATCCATTAATCCGGGTCCAAACACTTCGACTACATGAGGCTCGACATGATCGCTTATGAGCGCTCGGGGCGAGCCTTGTGCAATCTTTCTGCCGTGGTCGATGACCACGATCTGATCGCAGAGACGCTCGGCCTCGTCCATAAAGTGGGTGGTGAGAAGAATCGAAGTGCCGTCTTTGCGCAGACGATTGAGCCGCTCCCACATCAAGTGTCGTGCCTGGGGGTCTAGGCCAGTGGTTGGCTCATCGAGGACCAGCAGACGGGGTCGATTCACAAGGGCACGGGCCAGGCTTAATCGTCTTTTCATGCCACCCGATAGGGCATCAATTCTTGCCTTGGCCTTGTGGCCCAGCGCGGCGAATTCGAGAAGGCTGGGCGTTCGCTCGACGATGGTGCTTGCGGGGATCCCGAAGTAGCGGCCATAGGCCAGAAGGTTTTCCTCGCAGTTAAAATCTGGGTCGAGAGTGTCGAATTGGCCCACGACACCCAACTGGGCCCGGATTTGGCGGCTAAAGAGCGGCTGTTTGAGGCCGAAAACAGAGATAACGCCGCTGTCGGGGTTGCTCAGGCCCAGCAGCGTGCGGATGGTCGTGGTCTTGCCAGCGCCATTGGGGCCGATGAGGCCCAGGCACTGCCCTGGGAGTATCTCAAGGTCGAGTGACCGAACCACCTGCTGGCCCCCAAGCTGCTTGCAGACAGCAGAGGCCTCAAGCAGCGGAGTCTGCGTGGACATGGATCGTGTAAATTCCGGAAAAGGTTGCCCGTCGGCGGAAAAAATCAAATGAAAAAATTCATCATCATTATTGCCATTCTAGGACTTCTGCTGCTGGGAGCCGGCGGCTTTGCATTTCTGCAATGGCAATCGGCCTCCGCGCTGCAGGCCGAGGTGGAGACGCTCAAGGGCGAGATCCAATCCCAGAACCAGCAAATCGGAGGGATGTCTCGAATCGAAGAGTTGCTCGCAAAAGAGAAACAATTCGATGCTGTCAGGGATGCACTCTCTGGGGGCGTTGTGTTGGGTGATGTTGAGAATCTAGTGCGCAATGCCAAGGACCCGGGGGCAGAGCGAGTCCTGGGTCTGGGTGCGCTGCGCATGATGGTCAAGGGCAAAGACGATCCATCGGTGGCAGAGGCCTTTGAGCGTGCCATTCAGATGATGGACATCAAGAGCCGACTCGTGGCGACCTGCGCGGCGCAAGCGGGTCTTGCTGCAACGGGCGCCAAGACCAGCATCATGAGCGAGTGCGCCAAACTGAAGCAGGCGGCCGCACCTGCAGTAGAAGCAGCTCCGGCTGAGGCCAGCGCTGGATCAGCACCGACGCCGGCTGCAGGTGCCCCGGCGGCAGCGGCGGCACCGGGCACACCGGCGACGGGCAGCGCGGCTCCGGCGGCTGCAGGCCAAGCGGCACCAGCGCCTGCTCCGCCGGCCCCAACGGCGGCTCCGCCTAAGAAATAGACTTTAGAAACTCTCGAATCACCGAGAGGCTGGCTCGATCGTAGGGCACAGGGTGGCCCGCTTGGGGGAAGACCGAGAACTGAACGCGGGGGTTGAGCGATCGCATGCGCTCCTCCTCGGCGTCGTCAATCACGTCAGACTGCCCGCCACGAAGGATGAGGGTTGGGAGCTCAACCTGACGGAACAGATTCCGAAAGTCGACCCCGTGAAAGGTGGTTTCATGTGGGAGATCGAGGTGCCGGGGCTTCTGAACCGCACGAAGTAGGCGTGGATCGACCCCCAATTCCTGTGCCATCTCATTGACATTTCCAAAGAGTCGCGCACCCTTGGTCACGCTTCCGATTCCTGTCATCAGACCAAAGATCCCGCCCCAGGGGAGCATCGAACTCACATCATTCAGAATGATGCTCGCGATGCCATCGGGTCGGTTCTGTGCGAGATACATGGCCAACAACCCACCCATGCTCGTGCCAACCAGGTGAAGTCGGGGAGGGAGGCGGTCTCTAAAGAGCCCCTTGGTTGCCGCGCCTGCACTGCCACGCATTCGGCCTTGCACATGGGCCAGCACGATTCCCAGGTCGCCGAGATAGCCGCTCATGTTGTAGTGCGCTTCCTCTGCCATGGGGTCGCTGGTCCCGCGGCCTGCGTAATCGAACAAGAATACTCGGCAGTCGTCGGCGAGAGCGCTCACGAGGCCCTGAAAATGCGATTGGGTCTCGAGAAGTCCCGGAAGGCAGAGCAGCACGTCTCTTGCGGATTCCGGACCAATGTCCTGCCCCCCCAACCAACGCGAGCGTTCTGCTCCGACAACAAGAAGCCGAAAGTGCTCTTGGCGCACTTGAGAAGATGCCATGGCGGGACCTAGGCCTTGCTCTTTTCGAAGGCTTGTATGGGTTGGCTCGCCGGAAATGTGACAACGTGGTCGGCCTCCAAGCGAATGCCGATGGGCGCATCGAGCGGATGGTCGTGGTGGCTCGGCACCAATGAGAGGACCTGTTCGCCACCTGGTAACTCGAGGGTGTAGAGAAAGTCCGCGCCCCTGAAGCTCTTTCGAATCACTTTCGCCTGGAGTGGACTGTCGTCGTCGTGAATGACATCGTCCGGGCGAAGCAAGACCCGCACCTCTTTGTTCAAGGCCGATTCATTGCAACAGCAGGGCGCCAGAGGCAGATGACCGACAGCAGTCTCCACAGAATGTTGGTTCTGGCGGCCTGAAATCAATGCGCCCTCGCCTATGAACTTTGCAACCTCGGGGATGCACGGCTCATGGTAGACGTCGTAGGGTGTGCCCCACTGCGCAAGGTAGCCATTGAACATGACACCGAGTTGGTCCGCCATGGCGAAGGCTTCCGATTGATCATGCGTGACGAGGACAGCAGTCTGCTCGGCCTCGCGAAGAATCTCTCTGACTTCTCGGGCGAGCCTCGCACGAAGGTTGGGGTCTAGGTTCGAGAAGGGTTCATCGAGCAAGAGGAGTCGCGGTTTGGGTGCCAGTGCCCTTGCAAGGGCGACACGCTGGGCCTGTCCTCCCGAAATCTCATGGGGGAAGCGATCTTCGTAGCCCCGAAGACCCACCAATTCGACCAGTGCATCCACGCGCCGACCCTCCTCGGGCCCGGCAGACTTGGGGCGACCGGCGGTGAGGCCAAAGAGAATGTTGTCCTTGAGTGACAGATGTGGGAACAGTGCGTAGTCCTGAAAGACCATCCCGACACCTCGCTTTTCCGGCGCCAAGTGAACGCCAGGCCCAAAGACGAGTTGGTCGCCGAGCCGAATCTGACCTGTCGCAGGGGTTACAAAGCCTGCAACCGCCCGAAGAAGACTGCTCTTTCCACAGCCCGAGGGGCCCAGGAGGCATGCGATCTCCCCGGCTGCAAGATTCAAGCTCAGGCCCCGAACCGCAGGTGACTCCGATTTGGAATCCGGATAGCGAACGGTGAGGGCATCGATCTGTAGGTCTGGTGCCATACGCATGAGTATAGTGTTGCCCCATGCCGCAGCGATTGCTTTTAACCCTGGGTTCGGCTCTTTTCATTGCGATGATTGGGCTCCCGCTATTGGCCGTCTTGGCCATCGGACTCTCTGCGATCGGCGAGCCCTCGGCACTCGATTGGCTCTCCCAGACGGTTCTCCCTCTCTATCTTGTTAACAGTCTGCTGCTCTGCTTGGGCACTCTTCTGGTTGCCTTTCTGCTTGGCCTTCCTCCTGCATGGTTCGTCACCCAGTACGAGTTCGCGTTGCGACGCGTTGTCGAATGGTCCCTCATCATCCCGATGGCGATGCCGGCCTATGTCATTGCCTACGCCTACACCGACGCCTTGGATTACTCCGGCTGGCTCTCGGTAATGGTTCGAACCGAATGGTTGGGCATAGAGGGATCGGCAGGCAGAAGTTGGTGGCCAGAGATTCGATCGCTTCCCGGCGCCTGCCTGGTCTTGGGCGCAGCACTGAGCCCCTACGTGGCCTTGCTTGCCAAGTCCGCATTCGAGGATCGCCAACTCAACCTCGCCGAGGCAGCTCGCTCACTGGGGCTGAGCAGTCTTCAGGCCTATTACCGAGTTGTCCTTCCTTTGGCCCGACCAGCCCTCGTAGCCGGTGCGGCTCTGGTCCTAATGGAGTGTCTGGCGGATTACGGAACTGTGGCCTTTTTCTCGGTTCAGACGCTCTCCACAGGGGTCTTCAAGACTTGGTCTGGATACGGTGACCGAAACGCGGCGGCCCTGCTCGGCCTGCTAATGCTGCTTCTTGCCGGTGCCCTTCTCGAGGCCGAACGGCAAGGCCGGG
>DAIPXU010000057.1:0-8386 GCA_036783055.1 Burkholderiaceae bacterium
ATGCCCCGCTGCCACCAGCACGAAGCGCTGCCCGGGATTGGGCTCCTCCAATGACTTCAGCAAAGCATTTGCCGCCGCATGGGTCATTTTCTCGATCGGCCCGAGAAGAACAAAGCGCTCCCCTCCCCGGTGTGAACTGATTTGCGTGAAATCACCCAGTCCCCGAATCTGATCGATTCGAATCTCCTTACTCGGCGCCTTCTTGCTGCCCTGCATCTCGACCCCCGCCTCCGCGTCGTCGGCGGAGCCGTCCTCCGCTGCATCGGCATCGGGACGGATCCAACGAAAGTCTGGGTGCTGCCCCTCCATCACCCACTTGCAACTCGGGCACCTCCCACAGGCAGACGCATCCGACTCGGGTGACTGACACAGGCTGGCCGCGACCAGCTCAAGCCCGAACTCTGCAACCCCCATTCCCGGATCCGCGTGAAGCAGCAGCGCCTGGCCCGGATGCGAGCGGACCGACTCGGTCTGTCCCCACCAATTGGAATAAATAATATTATTTGAAATCATATATTTGAGATGATTTCTTTAAGTGTACTTTGAATTTTATCAATGCTCTGCGTGGCATCGATCCAATGCGAACCGCTCCCGCGTCGAGCGGCGGCCTCCACATAGCCCTGCCGAACCCGCCCATAAAAACCGAGGTCCTCTCGCTCAAAACGATCGACTGCTGTCTCACCGGATACCGAGGCGCGCGCTGCGCGACGCTCAAATGAGACCTCGGGGGGCAAATCAAAATAGAAGACGGCATCCGGCCCCCGTCCATCGGTCAGCACCCATGACTCGAGGCTGAGTGCCACCGCCTCGGGCAGCCCCCTTCCCCGAACCTGATAGGCCCACGGCGAGTCGACATAGCGGTCACAGTGCACAACCTCGTTGCGGGCCTGCGCTGGCCAGATGTGCTTCTCTAGGTGGTCTCGGCGGGCTGCGGCGACTGCCAGAATCTCGGTCCAAGGACCCATGGGCGCAAAGAGCACCTGCTCCCGAACAGCCTCCGCAAACGGACTGCCGCCGGGCTCTCGGGTCAGTGTGACCGAGCGACCCTTTGCCTCGAACAAACGCTGCAGATATGCCAGATGGGTGCTCTTTCCCGCACCGTCCATGCCCTCGAGAACGACAAAGAGCCCTGTTTGATTGCCCATGGGCTATTCACTCCCCTGGGGTGGGGGTGGGGATCCAATTCGGCGCTGAAAATAGTTCACCGCATGGTTGTGGCGCGAGAGCTCGCGGCTGAAATAGGAGCGGCCCTCGCCCATGGCAACAAAGTAGAGGTCTTTGGTAACTGCGGGATTGGCGGCAGCAAGAATGGCGGCCCGGCCCGGGTTGGCGATGGGGTGCGGGGGCAGACCCCGGGCCACATAGGTATTGAAGGGAGATTTGAACTTCAAGTCCGCCCTTCGAAGATTGCCATCGAATCCGCTACCGAGCGCATAGATCACCGTGGGGTCTGATTGCAGGGGCATGCCGATCCGAAGGCGGTTGTGGAAGACCGCGGAGACCTTGGAGCGGTCCATCTCCACCTGGGTCTCTTTCTCCACCATCGAGGCAAGGGTCAACAACTCCTCTGCTGAGTTCACAGACACGTTGGCCGAACGAGTCTGCCAAGCCGCCTCGACCACTCGAATCTGGAGTCGAACCGCGCGCGCAAGAAGCATTCGATCCGAGCTGGCGCGGTCAAAGAGATAGGTGTCGGGGAATATCCATCCCTCGACATGAGGGAGAACAAGGCCCTGCTCTTTTAGATGGTTGCTCAACTCGCGCGCAGCCAACAGCGGGTCTGAATTCAGCTCTCGTCGAACGCCAGGGTGGGCATGCAGGGCGACGAGCACCTGCTGAAAAGTCCAACCCTCAATAAAAGTGACGGCCTCCTGCAGTGCCAGGCCCCTAGAGATGGTGCGCATGACCCGCCAAAGCGAGTCACCAGGCTTGAGCAGGTAAACGCCGGCCTTGAGTCGGGTGTGTTGCCCGGAGATCCTTGCGGTGAGGGCAAAGGCACGGGGGTCCACGTCCAATCCCGCGTCCCGCAGAAGAAGCCCCACCCCCGCCGCACCAGTGCCCCTGGGCACAACAATCTCCAGGCCAGCGGGAACAGCCCCGGACCCCATTGGGCTCGCCGGAACCAGTGGTCGCAGAAGCCAAAAAAGCGCAGCAGCGCCAATCAGCAGGACCACTGCCATGAGCGTCGCCACAAGGATGATCAGCCGTCGAATCAAACAAGACTCCAGACAAACAAGGGGATACAAGCAGGGCAACCCAGGACCCAACGCTATATTACTGGTCATGACCTGGACTTCTCGCACCCCCGCGCTCGAATTGCGCGTCCTTGAGATCAGCGGAGCAGACGCCCTTGCCTTCCTTCAGGGGCAATTGACCAACGATGTCGCCTCCTTGGCGCCAATCGACAAGACCGGAGGCGCTGGAAGTCATCACATTACCGGCTACTGCTCGCCCAAGGGCCGCCTCTTTTTTGTTGGTCGGCTTCTTCGAAGGACCGCAGACTCCTTCTGGCTGCTGTTGCCCAACGAGCGGGCCGAATTCGCAATCAAGCGGCTGAAGATGTTCGTGCTTCGCTCAAAGGTGACCATCCAAGAGTTGCCGCTGGTCTGCGTGGGTCTTCTCGGTGCTTTAGGGCCTCAGAGCTCCGCGCACCAGGGCGGCGCAGAACCGCTCGACTCCGGGCTCTTGGTCCATCTCGAGAGCAATCAAGAGCAGGGCCGAGGCCTCTTGAGCTCCGAGCCCACATCGCCGGAGAAGATTTCGGACAAGGGCCTTGCGGATCTTCCGATGACGAGTCTAGAGACTTGGGCGTTGTCAGAGATTGGTGCAGGCGTTCCCAGCGTCTCGCAGAGCAGTTCCGAGTTGTTCGTTCCCCAAACAGTCAACCTGGATCTGGTCGGTGGGGTGAGCTTCACCAAAGGCTGCTACCCCGGACAAGAGGTCGTCGCCAGAACCCACTACCTGGGGCGCCTCAAGCGCAGAATGTTCAGAGTTGAATTGCGCACGCCCCAAACGGAGCGCGTCTTGGGAGGTAGCGCTCTGCAAGATATCTGGTCACCCAATCAGCCCGACGAGCCATGCGGTCGAGTGATTCAATTGAGCACGACGAGCAATGAGGATCCCGAGAGAGCCGAGATGCTCATTGAGTGCGAGTTGGAGGCATGGAAGGCAGCTGAACTGCGGCTTGGCAGTCTGGCGGGCCCGGAACTGCTGGCACTGTCTCTGCCTTACTCGGTGCCCTTGGACGTCACCGCCCCGCCCCGTCCCAAACTCAGCTGAGGCCTGACCCGGCGAAAGGTCCCCATGGCCTGACACAAGAGCCGGTCGGAGTCATCCACGACCTCCCCTCGACAGAAGGCCATGGTGCTGGAGTGATGATCACAGTACCCCTTTGCATAGAGCACACCTCTTCCAGGCCGCATGAAACTTGTCTTCATCTCGATGGTAATGACGCCCTGGCCATCGGGATCCTTTGCTCGAGCTGCGGCGGCCATGGCGGCATCGAGAAGGGTCATCAGCAGACCGCCGTGCGCGAATCCCAATCCATTCAGGTGACGATCCTCGAGTGCCAGCTTGATGCAACTCTGGGTGGCGTCGAGCGTCACCATCTCGACGCCCAATTGCGAAACAAAAGGGGTGAATTGATAGTCCGTAGGGGATTGCATGGGCGCTGAGCATAGCAAGATTAATATCCCCCGATGATTTCGCAGTCTCCCTTTCCTCTGCCACCGCTCTCACGATTCACTCCCACCGGAACGGCCAGGCGCCTTGCCCCCCGGCACCTGGGCCTCGAGACCGCCTTCGGCCCAGGCTTCTCAGGCCTGGCCAGTCCAAAGGACCATCCACTCCACTTTCCCTGCGATCCCGACCCCCTTGAGAATCCACGGCTTGCGGCTGTTGCTCCGAATGCGGCGGCGCTTCTGGGACGCAAGGCAGAGGATCTTCTTGGCAGCCCATACTGGGCAGAGATTCTCTCGGGCAGCGCTGTCGTGGAAGGGGCGGACAGTTACGCAACCGCCTATTCGGGGCATCAGTTTGGGGTGTTTGTGCCGCGGCTTGGCGATGGACGCGCGCTCAACCTCGGCGCACTCCGTGGCTGGGAGTTGCAGCTGAAGGGCGCAGGTATGACGCCCTATGCCCGACATGCGGACGGCCGCGCTGTCATAAGGTCCTCGATTCGTGAGTTTCTCTGCTCGGAGCACATGGCGGCCTTGGGGATCCCCACCACACGGGCATTGTCACTGGTGGTCTCCGACACCCCAGTCATGCGAGAGCAGATTGAGCGAGCGGCCGTGGTCTGTCGGCTCGCCCCAAGCTTCCTTCGATTTGGTCATTTCGAGTACTTCGCGACCCAAGGACAGATTCAATCGCTGCAGCAATTGATCGATCATTTTTTGCTGATCGAGCCCAATCTCGCGCCACATCGCAAGGCGAGTTGGCCAGTCAAGGTCGAGGCCATGGCGCTTCATATTGCTCGCTCCACTGCCGAACTCATGGCGGAGTGGTCCGCGGTTGGGTTCATGCATGGCGTGATGAACACGGATAACTTCTCCGCCTTGGGCCTCACCATCGACTACGGACCCTTTGGGTTTATGGAGAGATTCGAAGCCGGCCATATCTGCAATCACAGCGACCACGGCGGCCGCTACGCCTTTGATCAGCAGCCCACTGTCGGACTCTGGAATGTTCAGCGACTTCTCATTGCCTTGGTCCACGCCATCGATTCCGATCCCGATGGCCTAAAACGTCAACTCGGAGGGATCAACGAGAAGATCGTTGATGCCTACAAGTCGGCCTTTTCAGAACGATTCGAATTGCGCTTTTCACAGAAGCTTGGCATCGCCTCCATGCGAGAGAGCAGACCAAGTGATGTTCGGCAGCTACTCTCCGAGCTCTTTGAGGTTTTGGAGACACAGGGCTGTGACTTCACCCGCTTCTTTCGAGCCACCGCTTCGATCTCCCTGAACACCAATGGCAGTCATCAGCCATCGGGATCGCCTCTGCAGAACCCTGGCTGGCAGAGGCTACTCGCACTGCTCTCGAAGCCCGAAGATTCAGAGGCTTGGCTCGGGTGCTATCAGTCATTGATTGGCGAAGAGATTGCATCAATGGACTCACTTGCCAGTTGGCAGGCTCAACAACTAGCAAGGAACCCAAGTATTGTTCTTCGCAACTGGATTGCCGAGGAGGTTATTCGTTCCCTCGAAGACCAAGGCGATGCCGGCCCCCTTCAGCGGGCCCTGCGGCTGCTGACAGCGCCTTTCGATGACCATCCAGAGGCAGGTCACTGGCAGGATGGTTCGCCCGAATGGGCCGGCGCCCTGTGTGTGAGTTGCTCGAGCTAAGACACGAGGCAGCCCAATAATGGAGACAACCCCATGAGCAAGAAGACCGATGCGGACTACCGCAAGGAGCTGAGCGATATGCAATACGCGGTGGCCCGACTCAAGCACACCGAACCGCCCTTCACTGGCGTCTACTGGAACCACTGGGAGCCGGGCATTTATCGCTGCATCTGCTGCGAGACACCACTCTTTTCATCCGACAGCAAATTTGATGCAGGATGTGGCTGGCCGAGTTACTCGGCTGCGATTGCCCAGGGGGTTGTTCGCGAGGAGCGCGACCTCACCCATGGAATGGTGCGAACAGAGATACTCTGCGCCAACTGCGACGCCCACCTGGGCCATGTCTTCAATGATGGTCCCGCTCCCACGGGTCTTCGATACTGCGTAAACTCAGCCTCCGTTGATTTTCAATCCGATAAGACTTAAATGATCAAGCTGCTTGCCGACTGGCTCCCCATTGTTTTGTTCTTCGTAGCCTATAAGCTCAGTGACCTCTATGTGGCCACCGGGGTTGCAATTGTCGCCACCATGCTGCTCATGCTGGTGATGCGACTGCGAGGCATGGCCATCGAGAAAATGCAATGGGTCAGCCTTGGCCTTATTGTCGTATTTGGAGGCGCCACCATCCTTCTGCACGACGAGCGTTTCATCAAGCTCACGCCCACCCTGCTCTACGGACTCTTCGCCTTGGCCCTGCTCATCCCACAGCTGTTTTTCAAGACGCGTCTTATCGAAAAGCTCCTGAGAGACAAGGTCAGTCTCCCGGACTTCGCTTGGTCACGCCTCAATGCTGCGTGGGGAATCTTCTTTGCCTTCATGGCGGCATTGAATCTCTATGTGGCTGCCACGTTTTCGACCGACCTCTGGGTGGACTTCAAACTCTTTGGAACCATCGGTTTACTCATTGTTTTTGTTATTGCCCAGGGCTTTTACATGAGCCGCTTTGCGCAGCCCGAAGACTCCGACCTGGAGAAACGGCAGCCATGAGCCTGAGCGAGGAGCTTGAGAGGCGCCTTCAGGCCGCTCTTGCCCCCCAATGCCTGGAGGTCTGGGATGAGTCCAAGGACCATGTAGGCCATACCGGCGCACCCAAGGGCGCCGGGCATTTTCATGTGTTGATTGTGAGCGAACTCTTTGCTCAGAAATCCCGACTGGCAAGGCATCGGCTTGTGTATGATGCCGTCACGGATCTCATGCCACATCGGGTCCACGCCTTATCCATTCAAGCCCTTACACCCTCGGAGTCACCATGATTCGTTCAACACACCTTTTGGGACTGGTCCTCGCACTCTCTGCCGGTTCGGTCTTGGCGCAGAACATTGCCGTTGTCAATGGCCGCCCAATCCCCAAAGAAAAGGCGGACCTCTTCATGAGCGAACTCGAGAAGCAGGGTCAGGGGCGTTCACCGGAGCTCGCTACAGTGGTTCGCCAGGAGTTGGTCGACCGAGAGATTCTGATGCAGGAGGCCGAGCGCCGGGGGCTTCCGGCCGTGCCGGCCACTAAGTTTCAGATCGAATCTGCCCGCCAGCAGATTCTCATTCAGGCGCTGGTGCACGATGAACTCTCCAAGCGCCCCCTCACCGAGGACATGGTACGAAAGGAGTACGAGCGACTCACCAGTGCAAATGTGCGTGAGTACAGGGCCCGTCACATTCTGGTAGAGACCGAACAAGAGGCCAAAGACGTCATTGCCAAGCTACAGAAAGGGACGGCGTTTGAGGCCTTGGCCAGGCAATCCAAAGATCCGGGCTCGGCCGCCCAGGGCGGCGACCTCGATTGGGCCACGCCACAGAGCTTTGTGAAGCCCTTCTCAGATGCCATGGTGGCACTGCAAAAGGGCCAATTCACCACTCAGCCGGTGAAGTCTCAGTTCGGGTGGCACGTGATACGCCTCGATGACACGCGAGAGAGCAAGCCGCCCGCGTTTGAGGACGTTAGAGATCAACTCACGGAAACACTTCAGCGCCGTCGCCTCAGTGAATTTCAGCAGTCCCTCAAGGCCAAGGCAAAAATCAAGTAGGGCTGATCTCGACCTCGGTCCCCGGCGAGACGAGGTCAAAGAGTTCGGCGATATCCTCGCCCCGCATTCGAATGCACCCGATCGATCCGGGTTGCCCCATCTCTGCTGTGGGCGGGCTGCCATGGAGATAGATGTACCGCTTCATGGTGTCGACAGAACCAAACCGGTTGTGGCCACGCTCCCGGCCGCAGAGCCAGAGAATTCGAGTGAGAATCCAATCCCGCTCCCCGTAGTGATTCGCCAGTTCGGGAGACCAGACCTCCCCCGTGGGCCGGCGACGAACAAAGACGGAGTGCAGCGGTGCGCCGTCGCCGATCTTGGCTCGAATCACATGCCTGCCAAGAGGCGTCTTGTAGGAACCCAACTCCTGACCGACACCATTCTTGGAGCTAGAGATTGAGTAGTCTCTGAGGAGAGCACTACTTTTATGATCCCCTGTCTGCGACTCGGCATCGGCAGATTCAAACAGCCGAAGACGCTGGTCCTCAATAGAGATCTCAATCCAACGGCGCGCCATTTAGGCCCGGTTTGCCGCCGCGTCGGCCTTCTTGAGAATTGAGTAGAGCTGATCCTTCAGATGCAGTTTCTCCTTCTTGAGTTGCTCAATCTGCTCGTGGGTGGCCGTGACCACCCTGTTCTCCATATTCTGAATCTCCTGATCGAGCCGATTGTGTTGATCAAAGAGCCGTGTGAAATGGTGATCCGAGGTCTTTAGCTTGGTGATCAAGTCGCGATACTCTGGAAACATAGCGAAGGCCCTTTCTTGTCTGTTTGATTCGTCAACGAGCCTCTAGTCTACCGTCAGAGCCAGCCCCTAGCGCTCTGTGGCCGACCGACGCAGGCGGAAAAAGTCCTGCAGAAGCGTTGCAGATTCCTCGGCCATCAACCCCCCTTCGGCCCGGCAATGGTGGTTGATTGTTGCAATGGAAAAGGCATCGGTGACGCTCCCTGCCGACCCGGTTTTGGGGTCGGGCGCCGCGAAGACGACTCGGGACAGACGGCTGTGGAAAATGGCGCCTGC